>JAYTQI010000293.1:0-3877 GCA_043746825.1 Hyphomicrobium sp.
AAGCAGCCGGTAACGCGCCGCAGTCCCCAACATCTTCATTGCAAAATTGCTCCGGATACAGCCTCAGTCAGCCCGCCTAGTTCGCCCGCAATACGTTGCAGCCACTCACAAACCCTCCACCCTCAAAATGGCGGAATGTGGCCAGCAGCTCAAATCATGGCCGTAAGCATGACCCGAGCGGGGACAACCGTAAATGGTGAAAATGGAAGCACGCGCGAAATAGGCCAGCTGTTGCGTCTTCGTTTCATATCGCCGCGCGATCTATGCCAAGTTATCAGGCAGACCTTCTTCTTTCCGCCCCATTTGGCTTCGATAGCCGCTGACAGTTCAATGGAGCCACGATTTTGACTATGACGGCAGAACTCTACATCGTCGTTGAAACGGTGGATGGTGCCGCAGCCGAAGCCCAACTTCGTGCCGTGCTCCCTCTGAGCAAAATTACGAGCGTCTTGATCCGCCCGAGCCCTGGGACCTTACTGGCGCCACCAATGGCAAAAAGGCTCGTCGAGCTTATTCAGGCGCGATCTATTGCGGCTCTCATCGCCGACGATACCGCCCTTGTCCGCACTCTTAAGGCGGATGGCGTCCATCTATTATGGAGTAAGGAGCAAATCGCCCGCTTCAAAGAGGCCCGCGACATACTTGGTGATCGCACCATCGTTGGCGCGGACGTTGGCCGGTCACGCCACGACGCCATGGAACTGGGAGAAGCGGGGGCAGACTACATTGGCTTTGGAATCCCAGCCCATGTCGAAGATCGCGCAACCGCCGCTGAGCGCCGTCTCGATCTCATCGATTGGTGGGGCGAGATCTTCCAGATCCCTTGCGTCGCGTTCGATGTTGAAGACGCAGCGTCTGCCCGAGACCTCGCGAATGCCCGCGCCGACTTCGTTGCGGTAACAATTTTACCCGGCATGTCGCCCGAGGACGCTGCTCGCAAAGTCGCGGACTTTGCCGCCGCGCTGCAGTTCGATGAGGCACCGGTATGAACCGCGCGTCAGGTTTTCGACAGTTTTTGATGCTTGCAATGCTCACTACGGCAGCCTCGCTTCTGACTGCATCCAGAATGCCGGGATTTGCAGAGAGCAGTTCCTGGTTTCATAAATCGGATGAGGCCGCGCCGAAAAAAGCTGCCCCTGCTGCGGCCGCAACGCCAGCCAAGCCGCCCCCAAGCGACATTCAAAAAACGGTGCCCTCGGTTGTACCTTTGACTGGCGATGACGCCGCCTACACCGCCTTTGATCAGGGCCAGTATTTGACGGCGTTGAAACTCGCGAACGAAGCCGCCAGCCGGGGAGAGCCGCAAGCCCACACCCTGATTGCCCGCATCTACGCCGAAGGCCTCGGCGTGCCGAAAGACGAGAAAGCCGCTGTCAACTGGTACACGCGCGGCGCAGAACTTGGCGATATCCCAGCAGCCTTTTCGCTTGGCATCATGCTGGCCGAAGGCCGGGGTGTTGAGAAAAACCGCGATGCCGCCGCCAAGCTGTTTGAAAAAGCCGCCCTCACTGGCCACGCCCTTGCCAACTACAATCTGGGCCTGTTGTTCCTCAAAGGCGATGGCAAACCCGAAAATCCTATTCGCGCCTTCCAGCACATCCGCTATGCCGCCGAGAAAGGCATTGCGGAAGCCCAATACGATGTGGCCGCGCTCTATCAGAAAGGCACCGGCGTTGATCCTAATGCCGAGCAAGCCGCCCGCTGGCTATCGCGCGCCGCCGAGCAAGGTTACACAGCCGCACAGTTCGACTATGCCGTGACGCTACTTAAGGGCATGGGATTAACGCGCGACGAGCCCAAGGCCGTACCCTACCTCAAGGCCGCCGCCGAGAAAGGCATCGCCGGCGCTCAAAACCGCTTGGCTTACGTTTATCTCGAAGGCATCGGCACTGACAAAAACCCGGTCGAAGCCGGCAAGTGGCGGCTCATTGCCCAGAAGGGCGGCATCGAGGACAAAACCCTGGATGGCGCACTCGCTAAACTCTCGAAAGCTGATCGCGCGGCGTCGGTTAAAGCCGCTTCTGAATGGGCGGATCGCATCCAGATCCAACCCGGCGAGTAACCGGCTTTCGCCCGCAAGCCTTGCCTTACACGAGCGAAGGGGCTAGGGAGCCAGCTTGCCCTCCAATTTGTCCCGCGTCGCGACCGGATACCCTTATGGCCCTCGTTTCTCCGACCCTCAACGTCATGATCGCCGCTGCCCGCAAAGCTGGCCGCAGCCTGGTGCGCGATTTCGGCGAGGTTGAGCAGTTGCAGGTTTCAATCAAAAGTCCGGCCAATTTTGTTTCCGCCGCCGACCACAAAGCCGAAGAGATCATTTTCAAGGAACTCTCGAAAACGCGGCCCGGCTACGGCTTCCTGATGGAAGAGCGTGGCCTCGTGGAAGGCGCCGACAAAACCCATCGCTGGATTGTTGATCCCTTGGATGGCACAACAAATTTCCTGCACTCTAATCCGATGTTCGCGATTTCCATCGGGCTTGAGCGCGAGGGCCAGATGATCGCGGGCGTGATCTATAACCCGGTTAGCGATGAACTATTCACAGCCGAAAAGGGCAAGGGCGCTTTTGTGAACGACCGGCGATTGCGCGTCGCAAATCGCAAGACCATTGGCGACGCCCTGGTCGCGACCGGCATTCCGCATCGCGGCCGCCCTGGGCATCCGCGCTTCCTGAAAGAAATGGACACGGTCATGAAGGAAGTGGCGGGCATCCGCCGCTCAGGCTCGGCAGCCCTCGACATGGCGTTCGTCGCCGCCGGACGTTACGATGGTTACTGGGAGCGCAATTTACAGCCCTGGGATCTGGCCGCCGGTATCGTCATCGTGCGCGAGGCCGGTGGTTTTGTCAGCGACCTTGCCGGCGGCGATAAGATGTTGGAAAGCGGAGATATCCTTGTCGCCAATACCACAATCCATAAAGCCTTGATGCCGCTGGTTTCTCACCAAGCCGCTAAGGCTTAACCTCCGCTCGGCTTGATCTTGCCGGTTTTCGCTGGCAAAGCCTTCGGTTAAGGTCTCATGTGGGACTGCGAGGGGAACATTTCCGGGAGTATTGGGATGGCCAAGAACCGCCTTGGGGACGCTGCGATTGCGCCCGTCTCCCGCCGTCTGACACCACCCGGCGTCTTCTTGCTCCGGATGACGATCTTCTTGACGCTCGTTGGTTTTTTAGCCGCTATCCTACACGAGCAACTCGTCAAATCCTTTCTCAACAACCCGGGTCTCAACGGCCTGATCGTCGGCGTGCTGTTTCTAGGCATTGTTTACGCCTACCGCCAAGTGATGCGGCTCTACCCGGAAATCCGCTGGGTCAACGCCTACCGCATCGCTGACCCTGGAATCGCCATTCCCTATCGCCCGGTGCTGTTAGCGCCGATGGCGACGATGCTGCGCGACCGCACCGGCGCGCTATCGCTTTCCACCGCCGCCATGCGCTCGTTCATGGATAGCATTGGATCCAGGCTTGATGAAGCCCGCGACACTGGGCGCTACATGGTCGGCCTTCTCGTGTTCTTAGGACTGCTCGGCACCTTCTGGGGTTTGCTCGATACCATCCAGTCGGTCAGCCAGGCCATCAACACCCTCGACAACAAAGCCACCGACAACGTCCAGCAGTTCGGCGATTTGAAAGCCGGCTTGTCGGCGCCGCTCAGAGGCATGGGCACGGCGTTTTCGTCATCGCTTTTAGGGCTCGCAGGCTCGCTGGTGATTGGCTTTCTCGAGCTGCAAGCCAGCCACGCCCACAACCGCTTTTACAACGAGCTGGAAGAATGGCTGTCCGGCATCACGGAACTGTCGCCCTCAGGCGGCGGCTCAGCCACATCCGACTATGTCAGCCGCCAGCTTCTCGGCGCCGTCGTTGACATGCAGCGGGCAT
>JAYTQI010000294.1:0-8779 GCA_043746825.1 Hyphomicrobium sp.
AAAATAACCGATCAAAGTTGAATTAGAATTACGAGGATTGCAGATTTTTTGACTGCAATTCCACTCGGCTCTGCAATCTGTTTCAATTTGAGATGGCGGTTTAGGATTTGGTGATGCGAAAAAATTTATATCCGAGCCATGCGTAGATATGCCCTGCCAAAAAACACGCCGTGAAAACGCCAACCGCAGCGCGCGCGAGATTAGGCGCATCGCTGATACCGAGCAAAGCGCCAACGTAAAGCATGGCCATAACCGCCATGGCGCCCGCAAACGCCGCGATCATGATTTTGGCAAACTGATCACATTTGCGGCCCATCAGGAATGCAGTGCCGATGAGCACAGGATTGAGAACTGAGAACAGAACAATTTCGAGGAGACTGACGTCGGGCTGAAGGTCTGGTGTCATTTCGAAGTCTTGTCCCCGGAATTACCGTTGCCATCGCTCTGGCGCAGTTTTTCTTCCTCGTACTGCACGAACCAGCCGATCATATTTTTCCATTGGGCGCCGATCATATCGACAATGTCGGGGGGAAGCTCGCGCTCTTTGGCGCGGGCTTTGACGCGGTCAATGACTTGTTGAATGCGCCACGGAACGTGGGCGCCTTCCGGTGTGTTCTTTTTCAGTTGCCAGGCGCGGTCAACATAACCAAAGCGCTCGGCGATGAGATCGACGAGGGCATTGTCGATGCGGTCGATCTCGGCGCGCACGTCCGGCATTCCCGCGCATTCCCAGGGGCGTTTGGGGTTCATTGTGCTATTCTTTCATCCACCAATTAACCGGCACGTAAAAGCGTCCTGCGGCATCCTCAATCGCTTGCGCCGCTCGGAACAGCGTTTCTTCATCAAACGGTTTGCCGATGAGCTGCAAGCCCAGCGGTGTGCCCTGAGTTGACAGGCCAGCGGGCACCGACATGCCCGGTAATCCCGCCATGTTGACGGTCACTGTGAAGATGTCTTCCAGATACATAGCCAGCGGATCGCCGGTTTTCTCGCCAAAGGCAAAGGCCGGTGACGGCGTTGTTGGCGTCAACACCACATCAACCTTGGCCCAAGCATGGTCAAAGTCCTGTTTGATGAGCGTGCGGACTTTCTGCGCTTTCAAGTAATACGCATCGTAGTATCCCGCCGACAGCACATAGGTGCCCATCAGAATGCGCTTGCGCACTTCTTTGCCGAAACCAGCGGCGCGGGTGTTCTCATAGGTGTCGATCAGGTCTTTGCCCGGCACCCGCAGGCCGTAGCGCATGCCATCATAACGCGCGAGGTTTGAGGAACATTCCGCAGGGGCCACGATGTAATAAGCAGGCAGCGCATATTTGGTGTGCGGAAGAGAAATATCGTGGATGGTCGCACCGGCGGCTTTCAGCCACGCTATACCGTCGTCCCACAATTTTTGGATTTCTTTGGACATGCCATCGACGCGGTATTCCTTCGGCACGCCGATGCGCAAGCCTTTGACGCCTTTTTTGAGCGAGGCTTCGTAATCGGGCACTGGCAAATCAACAGAGGTTGAGTCCTTGGCATCATAGCTTGCCATGACTTTCAGCATCAGCGCCGCATCGCGCACGGTCTTGGCAATCGGTCCCGCCTGATCCAGCGACGACGCGAACGCCACAATGCCCCAGCGCGAGCAACGCCCATAGGTTGGCTTGATCCCGACGGTACCGGTCAAGGCGGCAGGCTGGCGGATGGAACCGCCCGTATCTGTCGCAGTCGCAGCCAAACAAAGGTTTGCGGAAACTGCAGCCGACGAGCCACCCGACGAGCCCCCCGGCACGAGTTTGTCGGTCGAGAGCTTGCCATCCTTGCCTTTACGCCGCCAGGGCGAGACGACGTTGCCAAAGGCGCTGGTCTCGTTTGAGGAGCCCATTGCAAACTCGTCATTATTGAGCTTACCGAGCATGACCGCGCCAGCGTCCCACAAGTTTTGGCCGACTGTCGATTCATAGGGCGGCTTGAAATCATCAAGAATTTTCGAGCACGCAGTGGTGCGGATGCCTTTGGTGCAGAACAAATCTTTGTTGCCAAGCGGCAATCCTTCAAGCTGACCAGCCTTGCCAGCAGCTAATCTCTTGTCGCTCGCTTTGGCCTGTGCGCGGGCATGATCGGGCGTCTGCAAGACGTAGGCGTTGAGCGCTGGATTGGCATTATCAATGGCTTTGATAAAGGCGTTAGTCAGCTCAGAGGCTGAGAACTGCTTCTTCCCCAAGCCATCGCGGGCTTCAGTGAGCGTCAGTTTGGTGAGATCAGTCACAGACTACTTTCCTCTATCCGTATCGCAACGCTGCATCATCGTGGAGCTATCCATAATGGTCACTTTAAGCGTCCCATCGGCCATCCTCTCGAAGATGTCGCTCTCAGGGCCCTCGGTGGCACCTTCAAAGCAATCCATCTTGGCCGTCCAAACCTTGCCCGGCTGCTTTTCCGTAATCGAGCGGAACGTGCAAGCCCCTTCCCAGCCAATGAAGCCGTCGACAGTGAGTGTCTCGGGCACCGTGCCAACGTTCTTGTTTCCGCCTGCCGCAATCTTCGCCAACTTCTCGCAGCCGTCCTTCGTGGCGTAAGTGCCTGGACCGATGAAGGTGCCTTTCACTTCGGCGTGTACTGACGCGCTGATCGCGAGCACAGCTAGAGTGGAAACGAGAAGCTTCGGGCCCATCACCTACTCCACCACCTTCGGCACGACGAAGAAATGATCCTCGGTCAGCGGCGCGTTGCGGGTGATGTCATCAGCTTTTTCGCCATCCGTGACCTTGTCGGTGCGCTGCTTCATGGCGATGGGCACGACGCGGGTCATCGGCTCGACGTTTTTGGTATCGACCTCGTCGAGTTGCTTGACCCAGTCGAGAATGCCCGAGAGCTCGGCCTCTAGCCCCTTGGCCTCCTCGTCTGTCACCTTGATGCGAGCCAAGCGCGCAATGCGCCGGACGGTCTTTTCATCGACCTGCATGGATATTGCCCTCAAAGATGGTGTGTGACCGCGTTCTCACCCTGTCTTAGCTTCACTGGCCCCAAGGGCGCAACGGGGGGGAGAAAATCCGGGACAAAACACGCATTTATTGGGTTTTTCGGCTTGGTGGCGCGACACAACCGCTAGGCTTGGCTACAGTTGCGCGTGAACTGCCAACTGCGGATACCCATGAGCGAGCAAAAAACGGACAAAGCCTTAGGGGTAACCGTCGAGGATACCTTGCGTTTCCTCGAGCTTGCAGGCCCGGTTGGGCGCCTCATCGGTATTGACGCTGGCACCAAGACGCTCGGCCTCGCGCTCTCAGACGTGACGCGCATGATCGCGTCACCGCTAGAGACGATTGTGCGCCGCAAGTTCAGCCTTGATGCCGTCCGGCTATTTGATATCACGGTTGAGCACAAAGTCGCAGGGCTCGTTCTGGGTATGCCGCGCAATTTGGATGGCAATGAGGGTCCTCGCGCGCAAGCCACAAGGGCACTTGCCCGCAATCTCAATAAGTTATCAGCTCTTCCCGTTTTGTTGTGGGACGAACGCCTCACAACCGCGATTGCGGAGCGCATGTTGATCGACGCCGCTCAAAGCCGCAAACGGCGCGCCGAAGTGATTGATAAACTGGCAGCAACACTGATTTTGCAAAGTGCGCTGGACATGATGCGGCAAGCGCACACACGCGGCGCCTGAAAACAGTTTTCGCGTGTGTGACAATACTTTTCTGACCCCTTCACGTTTCAGCCCATGACGTGTCCAATGGAAGCCGCATTGCTCAACGATGTTGCGCGTGGGGGGCGGAACAAGGCGCGAGTTGAGTAGAAAAAATCGCGCGCGGCCGGTCAGGTAGTTTCGCATGGTGCAAGAGTTCAAAGTTTTAGACCGGCGCAGCAGCGCAGTTAGACGGCGTGAATCCGCCGACCTGCCGGACGCTCTTGAGCAAATAGCGTCCCGGTTTCCCCAAACTGTACGCCGTGAAGTGCGCCGGCTGATGCGCACCTCTGCGCGGGTTGCTGATCTGGCCTTGGTATTTCCTGGCCTTCTCTATGCGCTCGCGGCCCGGCGCGGTCCTTCCGCCGCCCGGCTCAACGCTTTGTCGCTCATTGAAAACGGCGCGCAACTCAAAGCCGTTGCCCGGGCCCTCGATGTGCCGATGTGGCTGCGCCGCTTGCCGCCTGAAGCCTTCGACAGGCTGGCGCTCGATTTGCCAGCCAGCGAAACATTCGCGCGCCGTATCGCTGGCCGCTTGCCACGCGATAAGTCTGCGAGCGCATTCTGGCTGCAATCGGTCGCCTTCGCCCATCGCGCCTGTCACGAGGATTTCGCAATCTGGCTGGCGAACCAGCCCATTTTCGATGATCCGGGCGACACCGAAAAGCTGTTGAGTGTGCTCTCGGCTTACGCTTGGTATTCAGCCAAGCCCGAATCTGAGGCCTACAACCTCATCGTAGTGCCGTGGCGGCCTGAAATTGCTTTCGACACAGCGCTGTGTGCCGCAAAAAGCTGGTTTAACCGGATGCGGCTGGTGCTGCAGCTTTCAACTGGAGCACTGAGCGATACATGGCTTAAGCCCGGAACAGCGCTTGGCTACACGTTCGAACCCCTTCTCACCCACACCGAGATCCTGGCCGAAGCGCAAGCCATGCAGAACTGCGCTGACCAATATGCCGAGCGCTTGGTGCGTGAAAAATGCCGGTTGTTCTCGGTCAAGCGCAATGGCCAGCGGATTGCAACTCTGGAAGTTGGCCAGCATCAGAGAGAAGCGACAGTCCTCGCTGTCAATCAATTGAAGGCCCGCCACAACATGGCGGCGTCAGCCGAGGTCTGGCAAGCAGCCTATGCCTGGATGTCCAGCCAATATGCGCTCAAAAGATTACCCCCTATGGCGGTCGCAGAACGGACCTGGGATCAGGCAGCGTGGCGGTCGCTGATACAGCCGTACCGGCAAGCCCACGGCGGTGCACCTTGGCTCGACAAAGACGCTTCAAGCTTGCTGTTTGGCGGGCTTGATGCTGACCTGTGCGACCTGGCGCGGCGCGGCGGTGTATCGAGCTGGTTATTTACATAAATTGCCGCAGATTAGATCTCAACAGGACGGGCGCGATCAAGAATGGCGCGCGCCGCTGCTGGATCAATTTGGGCGCCATAAGTGGCCTGCCGCTGAGCCCCGAAGCGCGAGGCAATGTAGGCCTCCGCAACAGCTGTCGGGGCACTCGCTGAAAGAAGTGTGCCAGCAGCAAGCGTTGCGAGGCCTTCTGTGATCTCGCGGGCCTGGTGTTCAATATCTGCAGTCTTGTGCAACAGGTCTTCGATGTGAGCAGCTGCGGCTTTAAGGCGGCTGTCCGCCTTGGCCGCCTCACGCAATTCGCTGAATACGATGTCCGCCGTCTCCTGCTCACGCTTCAGCACGCGCACCACATCAAGCGCCATGACATTGCCCGAACCTTCCCAGATCGAATTCACCGGCACTTCACGATAGAGCCGCGCCATCGGCCCGGCTTCGACGTAGCCGTTGCCGCCAAGGCATTCCATGGCCTCCGCCACAAACGGCGGCGCGGTCTTGCAGCACCAGTATTTGACAACGGGCGTCATGAGACGCTGCCAGGCTTGCGCGCGCGGATCTGCTTTCTCGTCGAACGCCCGGGCCGTGCGAAACGCTAATGCCACCGCAGCTTCAAGATCTAATGCGAGGTCAGCTAGCACATGTTGCATCAATGGCTGATCGATCAAGGTTTTCTGAAAGACGCGCCGGTTGGCCGTGTGATGGAGTGCCTGCGCCAGCGCCGATCTCATCAAACCCACCGACGCCACCGCACAATCCAGCCGCGTCGCTGTCACCATTTCAATGATGACTTTGGTGCCCTCACCTTCCGCCCCAATTGCCCAGCCGTGCGCGCCCGCAAACTCAACCTCGGACGAGGCGTTCGAGCGATTGCCAAGTTTGGATTTGAGACGCTGGAAGCGCAGTGCATTCACGTTGCCGTCAGACAAAAAGCGCGGCATCAGGAAACAGGTGAGCCCGCCCGGCGCTTGCGCGATCACCAAAAACGCATCCGACATCGGCGCCGACATGAACCACTTGTGGCCAGTGATCTCATATTGACCACCCGGTCCGCCGCCTTTCAACGCGACCGCTCGCGTTGTGTTAGCGCGAACATCCGTGCCACCCTGCTTTTCGGTCATGCCCATGCCGAGGGTGACGGAGGTTTTTTGCGCCATCGGAAGAAAGCGGCGATCATACGCGGACACGCGCGCCTTCTCAATCCACGGCGCACCAATATCCATTTGCCGGGCAAGCACTGGCAGCGCCGCATTGGTCATGGTGATGGGGCAGCAATGGCCCGCTTCCATTTGCGTCGCGAGATAGAGCAGGCCAGAACGCTCGACATGGGCGTTAGGACCCGTGCCCAAGTGCTGAAGCCCAGCCTGAAAGCTCGTCTCCATCAAAGCGTGATAGGCGGGATGAAACTCAACTACATCGAGCCGCCGGCCCTTAGCATCGTGGGTTTTGAGAACCGGCGGATTGTCATTGGCGAGGCGCGCCCAGTCCTGGGCTTCGCGGCTGCCCGTAATCCGCCCAAAATCCTTGAGGTTATTGCCGTAGAGACCACTGCCTTCACGTTTCACGGCACTCATCAAAGGCTGATCCGTCAGAAACAGGTTCACATCCTCGAATGGCGGCGATTGGTTGACCACGTCGTGAGTCAAAAAAACCTCCGGCATGGTGGCAATTCCTTCTGCTTCGCATTCAAAGCTGCATGATTCTACAGCATTTGTTGACCATGCTGAATGTTCGTCAAGTTTGCCAGCTTGCGCAGCCCCCAGACTCCCCCTATAGACACCACTTTAATGGCTAAGCAATCGACTGCAAAAGAGCTGACGCGTTTTCCGCGCCGCCACCTGTTGACCTGCGAGGGTCTAACGGCTGATGAGATCAATTTTCTACTCGATCTCGCCGACAAGGCCGCCGACCGCAACCGGCAGGTGAATTCCAAGCGCGATGTGCTCGCTGGCCGCACCCTCATCAACCTGTTTTTCGAAGCCTCAACCCGCACGCAATCGTCCTTTGAGCTGGCGGGTAAGCGGCTCGGCGCAGACGTCATGAACATGAACGTCGCCACCTCTTCGGTCACCAAGGGCGAGACGCTGATCGACACCGCCGTGACGCTCAACGCCATGCGCCCCGACATTATTGTGGTCCGCCACCACGCGGCAGGCGCTGTCGAGCTGCTCTCGCAAAAAGTTGATTGCTCGGTCATCAACGCAGGCGATGGCGCCCACCAGCATCCGACCCAAGCGCTTCTGGACGCTCTGACCATCCGGCGCGCCAAGGGCCGGATCGCCGGCCTGACGGTTGCGATCTGCGGCGACATCCTGCATTCGCGCGTCGCCCGCTCTAATATCAACGTTTTGAACACACTGGGCGCGCGGGTGCGCATCATTGCCCCGTCAACGCTGCTGCCCTCATCTCCCGAGCGACTCGGCGCGGAAGTCTTCACCGACATGTGGAAAGGCTTAGAAGGCGCTGACATTGTGATGATGCTGCGCCTGCAGCGCGAACGCATGGATGCGTCCTACGTGCCATCTGGACGCGAATACTTCCACTTCTTCGGCCTCGATCACGAAAAACTGGCGCGCGCCAAACCCGACGCGCTGGTCATGCACCCAGGCCCCATGAATCGTGGCGTCGAGATTGCTTCAACCGTTGCCGACGACAGCCGCAGCGTCATCCGCGAGCAGGTCGAAATGGGTGTCGCCGTGCGCATGGCGGTGCTGGAAGCGCTGTCTGTTCACCTCCCCGGCGCGGAGGATGCTAAGTCATGAGCAGCGCACCCAAGTCACCCGGTAAGCAGGCGGCACCTGCCAACGCAACCGTATTCATCAATGCCCGCATCGTTGATCCCGCCTCAAACCGTGACGAGCCAGGTGGATTGCTGGTCAAAGACGGGCTGATTGCGGACATAGGCCCGCACTTACGCCGCAACGCCCCGGATGGCGCACAGGTCATCGATTGCCGCGGACATGTTCTGGCACCTGGCCTAATTGACGCGCAGGTCTTCACGGGCGAACCCGGCTTTGAACATCGCGAAACCTTAAAGACCGCCAGCCACGCCGCCGCCGCTGGTGGCGTCACCACCATTGTTGTGATGCCCGAGACCAATCCGGTGATTGATCAGGTGGCGCTTGTCGACTTCATTCAGCGCCGCGCCCGCGATAACGCGCTTGTTCACGTCCACACCATGGCGGCGATGACCAAGGGTCTCAAAGGCGAGGAGATGACCGAAATCGGACTTCTCAAACGGGCTGGCGCCATCGCGTTTACAAACGGAAAATCCAGCGTCGCAAATACCCGCGTTATGCGCAACGTGCTGAACTATGCCAAGGATTTTGGCGCGCTTGTGGTGCATCACACCGAAGACCCGTATCTCTCGGCGTCAGGCGCGATGAATTCCGGAGAAGTGGCCGCGCGGCTCGGCCTTCCAGGATCGCCGAAACTCTCTGAAACTATCGTACTTGAGCGCGACGTGCGCCTTGTTGAGATGACCGGCGGGCGCTATCACGCCGCGACCATCTCGTGTGAAGAGAGTTTGGCTGTGGTTCGCAGCGCCAAGGCCCGCAAATTACCGGTCACCTGCGGGGTCTCGATCAATCACCTGACCTTGAACGAGAACGACATCGGCTCCTACCGCACCTTCTTGAAAGTCCGCCCGCCGCTGCGGCGAGAAGACGACCGGGCGGCCATGGTGCGCGGCATCGCCAACGGCGACATCGATATCATCGTCTCGAGCCATGATCCGCAAGACGCCGACACCAAGCGCC
>JAYTQI010000295.1:0-3869 GCA_043746825.1 Hyphomicrobium sp.
CCCCCATCGACCAGTTGGGATGCTTCAAGGCTTGCTCGGGCGTCGCTCGAAACAGCGCGTCCTCGGTCCAGGTCCGGAAGGGGCCGCCCGATGCCGTCAAAACAATTTTCTCAACTGCCGTGATGTCAGAACCAGCCAGCGCCTGAAAGGCTGCTGAGTGCTCGCTGTCAACAGGCAGCAATTCAGCGCCATAATGTTCGACCGCATCGGTGAAAACATGGCCGGCAGAAACCAAACATTCTTTGTTGGCCAGCGCGATCCGGCAGCCTTGTCTGACGGCCGCAAATGTCGGCTCAAGCCCAGCAGCTCCGACGATCGCCGCCATAACGCAATCAGCTGGCTCAGAAGCCGCTTCAACAAGTGCCGCCCGCCCGGCTGCCGCACTGACCCCACTGCCTTGCAGGGCCGCCTGCAACTCGCCGAAGAGGCTGCCATCGCCAATCACTGCGACGCGAGCCCGGTGCTCGATGGCCTGTTGTGCGAGCAATTTGACATTGGTTTGAGCGGTGAGCGCGACAATCTCGAAGTCATGCGGATTGCGGCTGACAAGATCGAGTGTGCTGCGCCCGATCGAGCCCGTGGCCCCCAAAATGCTGAGGCGCTTAGGACCCAAAGCCGATTTAAGCCTCGGCGTGACAGAAATTGCGGGCAGTGCCGTGCTCATCGCGTGCGCCTCATTCCCCGTAAAGCAGCGCACGCGCTGGCGCATACGCGTCGATGGTCAGCGCTAGAAGCGCTGCCATAACGCTCGCCGTCACGATGCCGTCCATTCGATCCATAAAGCCGCCGTGGCCAGGGATGAGATTACTCGAGTCTTTACGTCCAAAACGGCGCTTTAATGCCGATTCAGCTAAATCTCCGCCTTGCGCGATCAGTGCGAGCAGAATGCCAAGTCCGGCCAGCCAGCCAGCTGATCCGCTGCCGAGAAAACGCGAGAAAATGGCGCCCGCGACCGCCGCTGCAACGACGCCACCGATCAGTCCGGCCCAGGTTTTTTTAGGGGACACGGCTGGCCAAAGTTTTGGACCGCCCAGCATCCGCCCGCAAATATAAGCCGCCGTATCGGTGACCGCGACCACAATCAGAATGAACAAGACACTTTGGAATCCAAATGCGTCGTCGCCGCGCAGCCAGCCAAGCGCTACCACCGGAAGCCCGGTGTAGAGGACGCCAGCACTCGACAACGGCGGGCGCTCCTGCCCAAAGAGCAGTGCGGCAACCGTAATCGCGCCAATCGCGACAGCCGCGAGCGCTAAGCCTGCCATGCCAAGATTGGCGAGCAAGGCGGCGGCACCAATGGCTGCGATGTGCAGAATGCCTACCGTATCCGCGCCTTCATCGCGCACGATGCCACCCCACTCCCAGCTCATCACTGCGCCTGCCAGAAAGACCAGAATCGCAAAGGGGATCGACCCCCAATAAACGAACAGCAACGCGATTACGGCAGCAGCCAAGCCGGAGGCAATGCGCAGTTGCAGCTCACGCGGGATGAGACTCTTCTCAGGCGGCTCGGGCGAATGCTGGGCCGGATCGGTCATGGCACTCCTCAGGCGCTCGAGCGCTTTGAAAGGCCGCCGAACCGGCGCTCGCGGGCCCTGAATTCCGCGATAGCGGTCTCAAGCACGGATTGGTCGAAGTCCGGCCAGTAGGTGTCAAGAAACACGAACTCGGTATAGGCTGTCTGCCACAACAGAAAATTTGAAAGCCGCTGCTCTCCAGAGGTGCGGATCAAGAGATCAGGATCGGGAATGCCTGCAGTATCGAGTCGCGCCGTCACGGCATCGATATTGATATCGCCAGCGGCCAAGCGTCCAGCCGCGACGTCCTCAACCAGCCTTCGCGCGGCTTTGGCGATCTCGCCGCGCGAGCCATAATTGAAGGCGATAACCAGTGTGAGCTTATTGTTGTCGCGCGTCAGGTCAGCCGCTTCGTCAATCAGCGCCATCAGCTCAGGGTCAACGTTTTGTCGCTCACCAACCACACATATGCGGACATTGTTTTGATGCAGTTCCGCCAGATCGCCCCGGATGAAGCGTTTCATCAGGCCCATCAGATCGTCGATCTCATCCGCTGGCCGTGACCAGTTCTCTGTCGAGAACGAATAGATCGTGATGTAGGGAATTTCGAGATTGATCGCCGCCCTCACGGTGCGCCGCACCGCTTCGACGCCCTGGCGGTGTCCAATTGTGCGCGGCAAACCCCGCTCCTTCGCCCAACGCCCATTGCCATCCATGATGATGGCGACATGGCGGGGCGGAGATAGGGCCCGATGGCCGTTCCCTGCGTGGTCGTCTGTCTTCGTCACTATGGAGCCGGCCTTCCGTGGGCAGGGCAGGAGAATGCGAATGTGGCAATTAAGATCACGCGGTCTTCGTCATTACACTTTTTGGATTTCAGTTTCTTTACTGGCCAGCGTTTGATCGATCTCCTTGATGACCTTATCAGTCAATTCCTGAACTTTCTCGGAATTGCCGCGATGATCATCCTGGCTCATCTTTCCGTCTTTTTCGAGCTTCTTCAACAAATCCATGCCTTCACGGCGGACGTTACGCACTGAGACCTTGCAATTCTCGGCATACTTGTGCGCGAGTTTGACGAATTCCTGGCGCCGGTCATTGGTCAGCGACGGTATGGGAAGGCGCAGGATTTGCCCGTCCATGATCGGGTTGAGACCAAGGTTGGCTTCCCGGATAGCCTTATCGACGGCCTGCATATTCGAGCGATCCCAAACCTGCACGGAGATCATGCGCGCTTCCGGCACTGTGACGGTCGCCACCTGATTGAGCGGCATGCGCGAGCCGTAGACCATGACCTGCACGGGGTCGAGCAGATTGGCGCTGGCGCGGCCAGTCCTCAAGCCCGTGAGCTCGCGCTTCAAAGCATCGACGGACGCATGCATGCGCTTGTCAATATCCTTCAGATCAAATGCTGTCAGCGACATAAATTCTCCTTCGCTGGGCGTCCTGCTCGTGCCCTTGCTTAATCCCTGCAACGGCTTGGCCTATTGCTGCGGGGTGTGCGCGAGCGCCCCGGCCAAAGCTCAGGCGGTTCCCTCTATCACGGTTGCCCGCGCTTGGCCTTTGAGAGCTTTGAGCAGGTTACCCGGTTCTTCAATCGAAAACACAATTACCGGAAGAATGTTGTCGCGGGCAAGGGCGATAGCAGCGCCATCCATCACTTTGAGATCCTTGGATAAAACCTCGGCATAACTGAGCCGGTCATAACGGACGGCCTGGGGGTCTTTTTTGGGGTCAGCCGAATAGACGCCATCAACCTGGGTGGCTTTCGCAACCGCCGCACAGTTCATCTCAATGGCGCGGAGCGTCGCCGCCGTATCGGTCGTGAAGAACGGATTGCCGGTGCCGGCCGCAAAAATCACCACCCGGCCTTTGCGGATGTGGTGCAGGGCCTTGGGGCGGACATAGGTCTCGCAGATTGTCGGCATAGAAATGGCGGATAGTACCCTGGAGGGGACTTTTTGCTTCTCAAGCGCATTCTGGAAGGCGAGCGCATTCATAACGGTCGCCAGCATGCCCATATAGTCCGCAGTCGCGCGGTCCATGCCTTGCGCGGCGCTTGAAATGCCACGGAATATATTGCCGCCGCCAACCACAACCGCGATCTCCGCGCCCTCGCGAACCGCTTCCGCGATATCGGCGGCCAAGCGCGAACACACGCTCATATCGATGCCGTAGGCGTTTTTACCCATCAGGGCTTCGCCCGAGAGCTTTAGCAGCAGACGCTTGTATTTGAGGCCTTCGGTGGGTGAAGTCATGGCGTTGTATACTCCCTCTCCCCATCCCTGCACTTAATGGGGAGAGGGTTGGGGTGGGGGCCGGCCACTAGCTCCGTGTGGATGCCGCCCCTCA
>JAYTQI010000296.1:0-1712 GCA_043746825.1 Hyphomicrobium sp.
ATGACATCGACAAACGGCGTGACGTTGATCTCAGCGAGTGGCTTGTAGTCGCCGTCATCATGCGAGCTGTAGGCGGAAGACATGCCCATCAGCGTACTCCTTCCGGACCACGGCGGGCGAGGCTTCGGGCGAGCGAAGACAGTGCCAGCACGGATTTCTCGGAGGCGCGGCCGAGCGAGACGGCGATCTGGTTGTAGGCGATGACCGCAGGGATAGCGGCGGCAAGTCCAACAGCGGTTGCAAATAGCGCTTCGGCGATGCCGGGCGCGACAACCGCAAGGCTGGTGTCCTTCGACTGCGCGATAGCCGTGAAGGAATGCATAATGCCCCAAACTGTGCCGAAAAGGCCGATGAATGGTGCGGCTGAGCCAAGTGTTGCCAGGAACGGCAGGCCCCACTCGATGCTTTTCAATTCGCGTTTTAAAGCGCCGCGCATCGATTGTTCCAGGCGATCGCGAATTTCACCATTGGCGGCGGATTTCGAGCCCTCGGCAAATTCGGTTTGCGCGGCGGTGTTGATTTCACTGACGAGACCGTCACCGTGAGGCGCCGTGAAAGCACCGGTTTTTGCGGCGCCTTCAAGTGCCTTAACCTCGCTGTTTAAGCGCCAGATGCGGAACGACTTTTCAAAAATCAACGCCCAGCACACAATCGAGGCCAGCAGCAGTCCGATCATGATTGATTTGACCACAGGATCGGCGTGTTGAAACAGTCCCAAGATTGAGAGGTCACGGCCGGCTTCGGTTATCGTTTCGTTCAAGGAGGTCACCACTTACTTAGAGAATTGTACTTTTGTGAGCGTAGAAGTTGTGAGGTGCTGCAAGCAATCTTGCGCTGGCCCTGCGTCGGTCTTGCATTCCATCACTTCGTTGATCAGGAATGAGCCAATCTTGTCGCAGGCCAAGCTGTCGAGATCGAACAGCTTGACGCTTTTTTTCTGTGGCTTCAGTGGCGAGAGATCGAGCGCGAAGCGCTTGCCGATGACGCCGTCGGATTGAAACAGAATGACGTCGAGTTTGTACGCAGGATAATTGACGTCGGTTGGATTGTTGACGACGACATAAGCGCGGCAGCCTTTATCTGTGGTCTCAAGCTTGTTGAGTTCGAGGGAAGTGCCAGTGGAGGGGGTGTCTGCAGCGCGCGCGGCGATAACACCGGTGAATGCGCATAACGCGAGGGTGAGGGCTGGGGCGGCGAACTTAACTTTCACGCGATGACTTTCTGACTCAGATTTCGATCCGGTAAGCGGCTTTTCTTTAGCGACTTTGTGATCACGCGAATAGGGTGCTGAGGCGCAATTTTATGTGATGTTATAGCTAGTCAGGCCAACCAGCTCCGGCCCTTGTTTTCTCGTCCTTATTAGCCCTGAACGCAGGTAAAAATCGAGCATCTTTTTGCGCTGCAGCGCAACGGGAATTCTTCCCGGTTTTCGGGTCTAAACTTCCCTCTTGGGCAGGGGTTTGATGCGCTCATGCAACAAGGCCAAATCATAACGGTTTGGCGGGTGTTCCAGAGCGATGAGACGCTTGACCCTTGGGCTCCCGGGGCTTTGAGGTGGAGGACAAGACGATTCTTGCGCACCTGACGATTTTTTGGGGGGGTGCCGCACTAAATCAGAACGCCTGAAACGGCTGTTCACGGGGGACTAAAGGGAATGCCGTCGCGACGACTGAATTTGCGCGCCGCTGCTGTTGTTTTGGGCATCGTTGTAC
>JAYTQI010000297.1:0-3854 GCA_043746825.1 Hyphomicrobium sp.
CCGAGTGCGCCTGCGTCCCAGACTTCATCGGCTGATATGTCCATCTTCAAGCCCCGATTTCCTTTGCCTTGATTGTATATTTGACAGTATCGGGATCGAGACAATCGAGGCGGCCCGCAGCCGTTTCAACTTGCGGGTACATGAGGAAGGGAAGCGACGGGCCCGTCGATCCTGGCAGGGCGACATCATGCGCGAAATTGTAAGCTAGCCAATTGCCTTCCCAGGCACCGAGCAAAGTCTTGCGCGCAACCGCCACTTTCTCGTCTGTCACGGCGAGATTGCCCGGCGGCTCCTCGAGCGCGACTTTGCGGACATCCGCCGGATCGACCGGCACCCAGCCTAGACCAGTGATGAAAACTTCAGCCCGGCAATGTTGCGCCTTCGTGACAACTTCGGTCGCGGGGCCAAGGCTCTTGAAGCCAAACTTGGAAGGACCGAGGCGAAGGCCGTAGACATCGCGCGCCGCCAGGCCGCTCGCCCGGGCGAGGCCGACGTAAAGCGCATTCAAATCGGCGCATTTGCCTGAAAGGTCGCCGGATTTCAGCATGACCGTGATATCACCAAGGCCGCAGCCGCGCGTTTTTGGATTGCGGAAGGTGTTGTCAACCACCCACTCATAGATCGCGCGGGCCTTATCGAGATCGGAGGTTGCCCCCTTAGTGATCTTGTCAGCTGCCTCTTTTACGGCGCCACCAACCGGGATGAGCTCAGTTCCTTCGGTAAAGAATTTGCGCTCTTTGTCACTTAAAGGTTTGGCTGTACCAGCCGTTGAGACGTCAACAAACCGGTCGCGGGTTGCAAAACGGCTTGTCACCTCGGCCACTGGTGCGGTTGTTCCTGCGGGCCAGACGACATGTAGCATCTTGACGCCGTACTTCTGGTCAGTCAAAGCGGTGGCTTTTGCGCCCTCCGCCAGCCATGTGCTCGTGCCGGAGCGCATCCAGTCCGATTGATCGACAGATGGCAGCGGAATCCAGGCCTGCACTTGGCCCTCGGGCTTACCCACCTCAATCCGCATGACGGTTTCAAAGCTTCGCCAGTTTCCGGGCTTTGGGGCAAAAACGGTCTCGGCCCACGACAGGCGCGGTAAGCTGGCCGCAGCTGTCATTGCTGCCGCGGATTTCAAAACATTCCGGCGATCAATCGTCATGGCGCGGACTCCCCTAAACTATCGTTAATCTCGCAGTCAAACGCTGCAAGTTTTAACATACACAATTCAATTGTTCGCAATTTACTAACACCCCCGGCTCTCACTTTCGACTGAAATTTCGGGCTCGCAGGAAAAATTTTAGCGTAACCTTCGCTCAATGCGCTGGCTCAGAGCATTCTGATGTGATCGTGGCACTGAAATCTTGCGGCGCAGCAAAAACCAGATAGGCCCGGTCACCCTGCTGGCCGCCGGGGACAAGGACGGGCTTGCCAGGTAGCGGGCCTTTTTCACTGCTATCGGTTTTAAAGCGCAGGTTGTTTTCCCAGAATTTCAGCGACGAGCCATTTTCCATTTTGATCGTATATGTGTCCCGGCAATAGCTAACGGCAGCCACCCGGGTCGCGGGGCCAGACGATTTCAAATCGAGGGTCTTGTCAAACGGCTTGGGAATATCATCGCGTGTTGGTCCACCGCCTGCTTGCGTCGCCAATAGGTAAGCCACGATATCTGCGCGTTCTTGCGCGTCTTCAACCAGCACAGCCATAGCGTTGCCGGGTACAACAGCTTGCGGATTGGTGAGCCACGCGGTCAGTGTCTCCTCATTCCACTCAACCTTACTTTGGGGCAGCGCTTTCGAGTAGCGCTCAAAGCCTGCGACTGAGCCAGCTTTGCGGCCAACAATTCCTGAAAGACTTGGACCGCTCATATGCCGGCCTGGGCTGACCGCATGACAGGGGGCGCACAGGTTGTTGAAGGTCCGGACGCCCTTTTGCGGATCGGCTTCATCGGCTGCCCGCGTCATCGTCGCGGTGGTTAATGCAAGGCACAAGGCCGTGCACCCGAGCTTACCCAAAACTTGACTGTGCATTTAGAAAGGACTCCCAAACTGTCGGCGCAACGTACTCGAACTTGTCCTGCCCCGTAAGCCCCGTGATTTATGGCAAGCGGCCAGATGTTGCTGTCCTGGTTGACTTCGCCACGAGGAAAGCTAAGAGCGATAAACGCAGCTAATCGATGCGATTATCCAAGTTAGATTCGACTGAGCGCTGCGTCCGTGCGATGAGGGTAAGCCGTGCCGCACCCAATTGCGGACCGGAAATACCTGGTTGGAAGGGCCATTTAAGCCTTTGCCGAACACGAAAGGTGCAAGTTTGTCCACTAACAGTCGCTACGATCTCCTCAAACTTGATAACCAGCTCTGCTTCGCGCTGTACGCTGCGACACGGGCGATGACGAAGACCTATCGCGAGCGTCTCGGGCCTTTGGGGCTGACCTACCCGCAGTACATTGTGCTGACGGTGCTGTGGGAAAAAGACGGCTCAAATATCTCCCAGCTTGGCCGCATCTTGATGCTGGATTCCGGCACGTTGACGCCGCTCGTCAAGCGCTTGGAGGCTATGGATCTCGTCGCGCGCAAACGCCGTTTTGAGGACGAACGCGAGGTCGAAGTCTGGTTGACGCCGAAGGGACTCGATTTGCGGCAGTTAGCTCTCGGTGTGCGCGAGCACGTCGTCTGCCGTCTCGACATGACCGAATCAGAGATATCCGCCTTGCGCCGCGATCTCATTGATCTCATCGCCCGCCTCGGCGCTGGCGGTGCCGAATGCAGCGCCGACGACGGTGAGTCGGAAGTTGAAATCGTCTCGTGACATCATGATCGTCGTGACCCTTGCACTTCAATCTCGCCCACAGCGTTTGCACCGGGTGCTGTCACCTCGCCAATGATCGCGGCCCGGCCTGCGCCCTCGCGCTGCAAGGTTTCGAGGCATGCGTTTGCATATGCTGCAGGAACACCAGCCAGTAGCCCGCCTGAGGTTTGCGGGTCGAACAGGACCGCAAGAATTTCCATTGGTAATGCTGCGAGCCCAGCTCCCGCCATGCGGGCGTTTTCCGGCAATAGCGTCGAGGCGATGCCGTGCTGCGCCAGCGCAAGCACGGTTGGGTAAAGCGGCAAAGCGTTGAGTGCTAGTTTCACGCTCACGCGAGATAGAATTAGCATCTCAATCATATGACCCGCGAGGCCAAACCCTGTCACGTCGGTCATGGCAGTTGCGCCGTGGGCAGATAGGATTTCCGCGACCCGTCGATTGGTTTGGCGCATCGTAGCTAGTGCCACTTCAATAGCCGCAGCTGAAGCCAAGCCGCGCATGTGGGCGGCAAATAAAATACCCGTGCCAAGCGGCCGGGTCAGGATCAGACAGTCACCAGCACTTAACCCGCTTTTTCGCCGCAAGTATGGCCGTGCGACATCGCCGGATATGGCAAAGCCAACAGAGAGTTCTGCCCCCTCGCTGGAATGGCCGCCAATGACCTGGACACCTTCACGATTGAAGGCGGCCTTGGTGCCCGCGAGCAACTGAAACAAATCATTTTCGACGATGCGCGGTTTGGCGTAAGGCAGAACGGCAATGACTTGGGCGTGTTTTGGTGACCCCCCCATCGCAAAAATATCGCTCATGGCGTGATTGGCGGCAATTTCGCCGAAGACGTAAGGGTCCGGCCAGAACGACTTAAAGAAATCGACCGTTTCAAGCCGCAGGGTATCTGATCCCTCGTCGATGACGGCCGCGTCATCACGCGGCGGCTTGGTGGCGTGGGCAGAGAAAGCTGTGAGGCCATCAAGCCTGTCGAGTGCCGCTGATAGTGTGACAGGACCGACCTTGGCCGCGCAGCCGCCACAGCGCATGGCGCTGCCATCAGTCTC
>JAYTQI010000298.1:0-3849 GCA_043746825.1 Hyphomicrobium sp.
ATATCGGCTGGGTTTTCGTAGAAGGTCTGTCCGGCCGTGAGTGTTGTCTCTTGCCCGCCCTTCACCTGCATGATGATCGAGCCTTCAAGCACGTATACGAAAACGTGCGCGTTATGGCGGTGAACGGGGCTCGCTTCGCCGGGCGAGAGTTCAACCGTCAGCATCAGCCCTTCCTTGCCCGGGATGTTATCGAAGGGCTTCGCCATGAGCGGCGTGACTTTCGCGGCTGTTTCGGCATACGCCGGCGATGTGATCAACAGGAAGGCTAAGGCGCTCAATAATTTCTTCATCGTTTTCTCCGGGGTTTGATGTTTTCAGGCTTCGTCTTCGCCGATAACTTCGGTTGCCGCGGTGTCAGCGGCGTATGGGTAGCATGCCGCGTAGCCCGGATTAGCACCGCGAAGAAAATGTAGGGCGGATTAGGAGCGGCCTCTTTCTCGGCCGTTCCGTAATCCGCCGATGCGGCACAGAGTTTTGGCGAAGATCAGACTCGCGGCTCGCCGCGTCAGCGCTGGCGCAGCGGGCCGGCGGATTATCCCGCAAGGGGACTCCCAAGAGGTCGCGCGTCGAGTGCAGTGCGCCGCTAATCCGCCCTAGCGTTCTTATCGCTTCGCGAAATTCTTCGTCCGGGAACGCGGGGGGTGAGAGTTGGGCAATTGCCGGACTTTTAGTGGCATGACACAAGCTTAGATTGTTGCAATCTCGCACCATATGGCCGCAGAAGTCTGCATAATGCCGTTTTTATGGGGAATGCAGACCGCCGTTGGCTTGTTTTTAACAACCTTAGGATGTAGTTGACCGCAGTCCGGCGCGGCTCGCGCGATTCGGCGCTGCTGGCCTCGTGTGTGTTGCGTTGAGGCTTCAAGCGCCGTCGCGTTGCCTGCCCGCAAGCCTTCGCCACTGCCTACTGCCTAATCCCACTGCCCACGTCACCGCCTCTCCGTTTGAGTTCGCGTTTTTGTACGCGGAGCCGGGCTCACACAGCTGAAACGGAGACAAGCTGAAAATGCCATTTTTTCAGAATGCGAAGTTGTGGGCGCGGTCATGGACGAAGCGGATCGCACCACACGCGGCGGCAGTGATCTTGGCAGTGCTCGGTGTGGCTGGGCAATTTGTCAACCCGGCTTCAGCCCAGGAGACATGCGCCAGTCTGGCTGCTGCACCCGCGCATGTCCAAGGCAACATTTTTCAAGACACCACGCCGACCAGCAAATTTGTCAACGCCGGTCAAGTTTCGCCTTATGACTTCTACACAATCAGCGTCGTGCTCAACGCCGGCGACCGGCTCGATTTTGATTTTATCAGCAGGCAATATGCAGCGCCGCCCACGTATTTCAGCGAAATTCGCGAAACCAGCCCCGGTAGCAATGTTCTGGTTCGCGTCGATCCCAATGAAGCTTTGCAGTTTTCACGAATGTGGACTGCGCCGTCGAGCGCCACATATGCCTTACAGTTTTCTCAGCTTGCTTTTTCTGGTGGTCTCATTGGAGTCGGGATGTCTTGCAAACTTGCCCCGCCCGGCGGCACCCTGCAGCTGATCAAGAAAACCACCGGCGGCGATGGCACGTTTGCTTTCACCTCAGTGGAGCTTTCCAATCCCTCGCTGACGACTGTCAGCGGCACGGCGCAAACGGCGGCGACATCCGTAAAGGCGGGAACCTATACCCTAGCGGAAGCTGCTGCCACGGGCTGGGATTTGTCGAGCATCGCGTGCTCTGGCAACGCCAAAGCTGCAACGGTGAACCTCTCCAACCGCAGTGTTGCGGTGCCGGTTGCCGCGAACGAGAACGTGGTCTGCACCTTCACCAACACCGAAGTCAAAAAGCGCACCGAAGGCATCATCAAGACTTTTATCAACCACCGCGCCGATCTGTTGTCCCGGCCAGGGCGGAGCTTTATCCCGCGTCTTGAAGGTGATCCGCCGGTTGATCAACCCGGCAGCCTGAAAGACGATGCGCCAGAGCCGATGAAGCTCGGGCAAAGCCTTGGCCAAAAGGAAGATCAGTCGTTTGGTTCGCAGTCTTCGTCTGGCGCCGCACTCAATTCTACGAGCCCACTGCGTGGGCTCGATAAGGGGAGGGGCGCTGGCGTGCTGGGGATGCGTGGCATCGGCGGCAACAGCATTGATCACGGCGCGCCGTTCGGCGATAGCCGCGAAAACGCCGGAGCGAATATTGCGGCGACCACTGCAAGCGGCCTGCCGTTCTCCGGCTCTGGCGATGATCACAACCAGCGCTGGAACTTCGCCACCAGCCTGATCGACATGCAGCGCAACGCTGCCAACTCTGAAAAAGCCCGCATGTCGAAGCTCGGCGTCAATCCTGATGACTACGGCGCCGGCACTGGCGGCACGTCGCGATCGCGCTTCAACATCTGGGGCGAGGCTGAGATCAACCGCTTTGACGCTGGACCCACAGGCGCATCCAGCTCGGGTGAGTTCAATCTGTTCTCAACCGGCTTAGATTATGTGGTGACGCCGGGCGTTCTGCTTGTTGGTGTGATGGCGCAAGCCGATGACATGAAAGAGCACTCGAGCAGCATTGGCTATAATATCTCCGGCACCGGTTGGATGGCAGGCCCGTATGCGGCGCTGCGCATCAGCGACCACGTCTTCGTCGAAGGCCGGGGTTTGTGGGGCACTTCAAACAACAGCATCTCGCCGTTTCTAACCTACACAGACAGCTTTGAAACCGAGCGCTGGCTGGCATCGGTGCGCGTCACCGGCAGTTGGTCGTATGGCGCGCTTCAAGTCCGGCCAAGCGCCGAGGTCATCAAGTATCACGAAAAAAGCGACGCCTACACCGGTCACAACGGCATCGCGATTGACGGCCAGACAGCGGATTTGGGCCGCGTCATCTTCGGGCCGCAGATCGGCTATCGTATGACCCGTCCCGATGGCACGGTCATCGAGCCGATGGCGGCACTTAAAGGCATCTGGGATTTTGACAGCGAAGATACATTCATTGCTGGCGTCACGATTGCGCACGATGATTTCCGCGGCCTTGTTGAAGGCGGCGTCCGCGTCACCGCCAGCAACGGCTTCGTCATCGATCTCTCGGGCAACTACCACGGCTTAGGCGCCAGCGACTTTGAAAGTTGGGGCGGCAAAGCCCTCGTCCGCGTGCCGTTGAACTGAGATCCGGAACCAACTCAGCTCAACACAACACAACACAACAAGAAGCCCTGGAGCGATCCAGGGCTTTTTTTGTTTTGGCCGTCCACGCATCCGCTGCAACGAACTTAAACCTGTGCACAGCCGTTACGCCTACTGCCGTTTTCGCGAACCTCATGTACTCTGAGCGGTGCAAGAAAACCGCTGAAAAGCTGTCATTTTTTGATCCTCGCGAGGGCCCGCGCGCGGATGATGGCACCGCTTTGTCTTCAATCTTCCACATAAAGGGATAGCACATGTCAGAAGAAGTCTTTGGAAAGCTCAGTGAGTTACACGGTCAGGTTCGCGCGCGCATAGAGGCCACTCCAGATTGGAAAGTTCTCCAGGCGGTCGAGCGGGCGATGGGGGACGTCAAGTCGATTCTCCCAGTTGCGGTGGCGGCAGTTGTGGCTGCGCCCGCAGCCGAAGCCCCGGCCACTGCCGAGGCGGTACCTGTAGAAGCAGCAGCTGATGCACCGGACGAGGCCGTAACAGAAGTCGCTGCGGCAGAGCCAGTGGCAGGAGAAGCGCCTGCCGAGGCGGTCGTGGAGGCTGCAGCACAAGAGGCTGTCAGTGCCACAGCAGAAACGCCGTTACCCGCAGAACTTGTGGAGCTCGTCGCCGGCATCACGACGGCAGCTCCAGAAGCGGCGCCCGCCGCAAACGGCGCAACGGCACACTAACTTCAAAAGTTGAGC
>JAYTQI010000299.1:0-8691 GCA_043746825.1 Hyphomicrobium sp.
GCGAAATTCGCTGCTAGCTTATTTGGATTTTTGCACCGGCGCACCTTGCGGGGCTTCAATGACGATGTCGGTGGGGTAGGAGTAAACCGCTTTCATCACTGGCGCTTCTCCAGCTTTGGCGGGATTGACGACATTGAAAGCTGGCAGTCCGGTGGTGGGATCGACATAAACCGTGCGCGTGAGTGATGTTTCGCTGGCTTTGGCGTCCGCGGCCGGTTTGGTGCGGTAGCCAAGGAAGTCTTTGCCTTCAAAGGCGACTTTGCCGAGGCATTCGAAGTCGCCTAAATTTTCCGGCGTCTGTCCCAGAGCGGTTTTGACCTCGGCGACGATGGACTGCGTGTATTGCGGCAGCAGCTCTTCATAGGCCCCGCTGGTGCCGGCAAAGGCGCGGTCGCCATCCAGCAAAGTCTGCTGCTCGCCCGGCATATTCCCGCCGGTCACGGTTTGCAGCATCTTGGATGGCGGCACATAGTCAACGCGCACGGTCACCGGACCCTCCGCGGTTGGCTGAGCCATCTCAACCCGGAACGCCGCTGATTTACGCTGCTTAGTGAAAGCCGCAACCACCTCGTCCTGGCAGGCGGCGAAACTGGCTGAGGGGGTGGCCATGAGAAGAGTGAGAGTTGCAGCAAAAACGCGGCGCATAGGTTCCTCCGGAAGGGTCATTTTGGAGGGTTATACGCGGACTTGGCGCGCATGCGATCTTAAAATTGTGAAAGGTTAGCGGGTGGCACCGCAGACTTAACCTAATTTGAGCGCCCCCAAGCTGACGGCCAGCGCAGGCAGCAGGGCGGGAGTAAGCATCTCGTCCTTCTGATGATCGGAAACCTTGCCGTAGCCCTCGCCCGCAGGCTCCAGATGCACCCGCGTTTGGAGCGTATTGGCATCCACCACCCAATACTCGCGAACGCCAAGACCGGCATAGATTTTGGCTTTGCGGTCGAGATCATAGCGCAGGCTTGAGTGTGCCACCTCTATGATCAGTACAACGTGAGCACCTGGCAAGGCCGCCAAGTTTACGCTCGCAGGGAATACGATAATGTCCGGTTCGAGATAGTTCGCAGTGTCCGCACGCCAGCCCGTCTCTATGTAGACCTTCGTGTCCTCGGGAATGTTGCGAGATAACCATAGTCCTAGCTCGCCACGCACGGTCTCATGCCGGTTTCCTTTGGGCGACATCGGAACCAGCTCCCCGCCAATTAGCTCTATCCGATCATCTTCGGTGAAATAGCCGTGCCCAGCGAGGCGCTCGAACTCTTCGACAGACCACTTTATGCGTGGCAAGCCGTCTGCAACCTGCGTCGTTGGGCGGCGCCTGGAATCTGGCCGGATTTCATTCATAGTCACATGATACCGCAAAATCTGGCAGGAATGAAGCCGTTTGCGCCCCCTACTTCTTCTCCATCCCCTTGCATGGATCCTCGCGTTCAGCGCGCGGGGTGAAGATGATGTAGTCGGCGGCCGGTTTACCATCCGGGTCTTTTGGCACATACGCCGCCGCGTCGGTTTTACCGTCTTCAACTTCGACCAGCATGATCGACAGCACCGGTTTATCAGGCGCGCGCTGGCGCAAATACCAGGGCACACCGCGATCATTGCGCAAATGGCCATTGCCGGCAAACAGAACCGCCGAGTGATATTTTTCCTCAGCCCTGATAATCGCATCCGCAATGGCGGCATCCCTATAGCGCTGCGCGAACGCCATATTCGGCACAGTCGTTTTCGGCAACATTCCGCAATGACTTTCTTCAATCTCGGCAGCGGACGCGCTATCGAGTTTCTCGTCCAGCGCCATGTCAAGCTTCAAACGCTGACGCTCTTCGACGGGCACAACATCCGCACCCTCTTTGGCAACCTTCTTGATTGTCGCGCGCGCCACATCGCCGGCATAAATCTGGCTGCGGCCGAGTAAAATGGCGCGCAATAACGGATCATATTTGTATTGGCCCCAGCCTGATTTCTCCCAGCCGATGGCGCTTTTAAATTCCTCCAACGACTTGTCATTGAGCTTGGTGGCGTTGGCGCTCAAAAACGCATCAACCGCTGGCGCCTGATCCGCGGAAATCTGTTCCATGACGGCGGCTGGAAAATTGCTCATACCGGCGCGGGATCTGAGATCATGATGCGCCGGATTGTCATGCACTTCGCCAAACAGCACAGCGCCGCCGCCGATAATCGTCTCCCGCATGTCGTCTTTAAGGGTCAGCCAGGTTTCTGCATCGCAGGGCTTGGGGCTTTTTTTGACGCGTGCTGGATCGGCCGCGATAACCTGCCCGCACAGCGCATGGCCGCAGCTCTTGCGCCAATCTTCTAGCAGCCTCAAAAACGGCCCGTGAATGTACTCGCAGGTCTTGCTCTCGGGCTTGGCCGGGGGCTGGGTTTGCGTTTGCGGCGGGAACTGAGCTGGGGCTTCGTTTTCAGCCCATACAGGCGACGCCAAAACGGCCCAACACACCAAAGCAACCTTGAGAAACCGCATCAAGCCGAACTCCAAAAAACTCACGGCACGTGTCTCACCGCTCCCTTATCGCCGATGCTCCCTTCTGTTCCCGCATCATGTTGGTAAAGCGCGTGAACAGATAATGGCTGTCTTGCGGACCCGGGCTGGCTTCGGGGTGGTGTTGAACCGAGAACACCGGTTTGCCATCCAGCGCGATGCCACAGTTTGTGCCGTCGAACAACGAGACGTGAGTCTCAACAACACCCTTGGGCAGCGTTTCGCGGTCAACCGTGAAGCCGTGGTTCATCGAGACGATCTCGACCTTGTTGGTCGTGAAGTCTTTGACCGGGTGATTGGCGCCGTGATGGCCTTGGTGCATCTTCTTGGTCGTGGCGCCAAGTGCAAGGCCGAGCATCTGATGACCCAAACAAATGCCAAACACCGGTTTGCCGCTGGCAATCAGTTTTTTGATCTCCGGCACAGCGTATTTGCCAGTCGCCGCCGGATCGCCGGGGCCATTTGAGAGAAACACGCCGTCGGGCTTGCGCGCCAGCACATCTTCAGCTTTTGCGGTCGCGGGCAGCACCGTCACTTTGCAGCCAGCAGACACAAGGCAGCGTAGAATGTTGCGCTTCAGGCCATAGTCGATGGCGACGACATGAAACTCCGGATGTTCGTTGCGCTTGTAGCCGTCATTCCAGGCCCAGCGCGCTTCATCCCAATCATAACTCTGCCCACTCGTCACATCAGGCACGAGATCAAGGCCCAGCAATCCAGGCCACGCCTTAGCCTCGGCTTTAAGTTTGGCAAAATCAAATTTGCCAGACGGCTCATGCGCGATGACCGCGTTCGGCATCCCTCTGTCGCGAATACGCGCTGTCAGGGCTCGTGTGTCAACGCCGGTGATGCCGATAATGCCGCGGGCCTTGAGCCAGGCGTCGAGATGTTCTGTGGCGCGATAGTTCGACGGATCAGTGATACCTGCGCGCAGGATACAGCCGCGCACGCCTGAGCGCGCCGCCAGGTTCGACGTCTCGCTGTCGTCTTTATTGGTGCCAACGTTGCCGATGTGCGGAAATGTGAAAGTGATGATTTGGCCGGCATAACTCGGATCGGTGAGAATTTCCTGATAGCCGGTAATCGCGGTATTGAAGCATACCTCGCCAACTGCTGATCCGCTGGCGCCAAGACCCGTTCCGCAAATGACGGAGCCATCATCCAGCACAAGACGTGCGGTCAAGGGTGCATCAGTCCAAGGCGCGGGCGTGGTCATGGGCGCTCCAGAAGTCCTCATCACTGCTTGCGGCGCGCTTCACCCCTCGCGGGCTCAATGAGGCAATACAGCGCCACTATCAGCGGGTTGCAATTTGCGCCGGACCCTAGGGGAAGGGCCCTTTGAGGTCAATTGGGGCCGTCCGTGCCAGCATGAACTCCAAACACGCCATGAACACCCTTGAATGACACGCGGCGGCCCCCTAAACCTCGGCTTTCAGCTCATAAAAAGGACTCGCCCCATGCGCACCCGCATTTCCGACGACATCAAAGTCGCGATGAAAAGCGGCGACAAGATCCGCACCGGCACCCTGCGTCTCATCAACGCGGGCATTCAAACCGCCGAGATCGAAAGCAAGAAGACCCTCGATGATGCTGGCATCATTGCCGTCATGACCAAGATGGTCAAACAGCGCCGCGATTCGATCACGCAATATACCTCCGGCGGCCGCCCCGACCTCGCGGCGGTCGAGCAAACCGAAATCGAGATCATTGAAGCTTACCTGCCAAAACAGATGGACGAGGCCTCAGCCGCCGCTGCCATCGCCGCCGCCATCAAAGACACGGGGGCTGTTGGCGCCAAGGACATGGGCAAGGTCATGACTGTGCTCAAAACCAAATACGCCGGCAAGATGGATTTCCAGAAGGCCAGTGCTGCCGTGAAGGTGGCGTTGAGCTGACCCAGAGCTTTCCACGCCTGCGCCCCAGGAGGTTAACCTGACGTCAATGCGCGGAGCTTATGCTGCTGTCTTTCGAGGCACGCACTATGGCCCGGCTACTCAAATATCTTCTCGTACTTGTGACGCCCTGGGGCCGGTTACCCCAATTCAACTATGCCGTGCTCGCGCTGCTCACAATTGCTCTCCACGTTGCCATCACGGTCTATCTGTCAGGCCACGCCGACGGCTTGCCCGCTTACAATCCGTTTGCGATCGCCGAGCTGGCCCTGTTGTGGGTGATGTTCTCGCTCTTGAGCCGGCGCTTTCACGACACTGGCGACCCCGCAATTTTTCTCTTTCCCCTCCTGATATGCACCATAGTGGCCTATCTCGCGGCCTTAGATCACGGCGGTTTGGCGGTCAGCGTTTTTGAGGAGGACCGCGACTCCGCTCAGATGTACGAGCACTTGAAGATCATGTTCCAGGCCAGCGGCTTGGCGCTGGCGCTGTTTGCCATGAAGAACCCAGGCGACCCTCACGCCAATACCTTCGGCCCTGAATTCACGGGCGCTATATCCGCATATCGAAGCCGGTTTGTGGTCGCGATGAAGCCAGCTGACCCGGCTTGGAAGAAAACCGCCCCTACAGCGGCGCCCACAAAACCTGCGCGCCCGAGAAAACCCGGCTTTGGCACCGATATGCGGACTTCAAATCCGAAAGACTTCCGCCGCCGTTCGACAGACAGGTGATTTTGCCACCTTTCCTAAGTGGGCCTGTGGATAGCGGGTAGAGACCGGCACAAGAGAGCGTGGCGAATCGGGTTCCCCAAGCGAATCACTTAAGGGATCTAAACAGGCCGCCGATTCGGGGACTACACCCCCGGCTCAGCCGCCCGCAGGAGACCCATGCGCTTCAACCCAGGCTTTTTGGACGAGATCCGCGCCCGCCTCCCCGTCAGTCAAGTTGTCGGCCGCAAAGTGGCGCTCAAAAAAGCCGGGCGCGAATACAAGGGCCTGTCGCCGTTCAAGGTTGAGAAGTCGCCCTCCTTCACCGTCAACGATCAAAAGGGTTTCTACCATTGCTTCGCAAGTGGCGAGCACGGTGACATTTTCTCATTTGTGATGAAGACCGAGGGCCTGGAGTTTCCCGAAGCCGTCGAGCGCCTCGCCGGTGAAGCGGGCATCCCGATGCCCAAGACCGTCGAGCGCAGCCAGGAGCAAGAGGATGAACGCGACCGGCTGTATCGCTTGCTCGAAGCTTCCGCGCGCTTTTTTGAAGACAGCTTGCGCTCGGGCGCTGGCAGCTCGGCCCGGCAGTATCTTGAGAAACGCGGTCTCAAGCGCGAGACCATCTCGTCCTTCCGCTTAGGGTTTGCGCCAAACTCGCGAATAGCTTTGAAAGATTATCTCAAAGTCCAGGGCTTTTCTGTCGCCGACATGGCAACTGCGGGCATGGAGATTTCTGGGTCCGATATCCCTGAGCCTTACGACCGCTTTCGCAACCGGGTGATGTTTCCTATTACCGATACCAAGGGCCGGGTCATCGCTTTTGGTGGCCGCGCCCTCGAGCCAGATGCCCCGGCCAAATACTTGAATTCTCCCGAGACGCCGCTGTTCCACAAAGGCCACGTCCTTTTCAACGCCGGGCCAGCGCGGGCGCTCGCCCATGATCGTGGGCGCGTCGTCGCGGTCGAAGGTTACATGGATGTCGTCGCGCTCTGCGAGGCTGGCTTTGGCGAAGCCGTCGCGCCGCTGGGCACGGCCCTGACTGAAGACCAAATCAAACTGCTGTGGCGCATGCACGAAGAACCGATCCTGTGCTTCGACGGCGATACCGCTGGCAAAAAGGCCGCCTTCCGCGCCATCGACACCGCTTTGCCGCACCTCAAACCCGGATACAGCATCCGCTTTGCCTTTTTGCCCGATGGCCTCGATCCCGATGACCTGATCCGGCAGCAGGGCGTTGACGCCATGTCGCAGGTTTTAGCGAGAACCCGGCCACTGATCGACATGCTATGGGAGCGGGAAGAGCTCGCTGGCCCCCTCGCCACCCCCGAACAACGCGCCGCACTTGAAGCCCGCCTCAAATCCCTGGCCGCTGGCATCGCCGAGCCTCTGGTCCGGGGCCAATATGAACGGGAACTACGGGATCGCCTCTACGCCCTGGGCCGTTCCCTATCTCCAGCCCGCAGCCTGCAAAAACAGCCCGGTTCCCGAGCCCCCGCGCAAACTTCCTGGGTGGGCCCAGGACGGGCGAATTTCAGCCCCGCCCCTGACTGGCGCTCACGTGAACGTGCCCGCCTAGACCCCCGCCCTGCCCCGCGTTGGGCCTCCAGGCAACCTGCGGTCCCGCTGGGCGCTAGTGCCGAGCTCTCAGGCCTCGTTCAGACCATCCCGCCGCGCGAGGCTCTGCTCATAAAAACCCTGCTTAACCATCCTTGGCTGATCGAAGACCACTCCGAGGACTTAGCTGATCTCGCCTTCACCACCCGGGCGCTCGCCGCCCTTCTGGACCAGATCCTGGCGCTCCATGCCACAGCGAATTTACCGAATTCACTTGACAGAGTAACCCTGCGCTCCCAATTGAGCAAAACAGGGGTATCCAAGGTGGTGGACCTCGCCGAGCGAACGATTACGCACACAAGCGACCGTTTTGCCGTGCCTGAGGCGTCTGCCACCGAGGTCGAAGCCGGTTTTCGTCACATCCTAGCGCTCCACCAGCGCCAGGATAGCCTTGAGCGTATGCTCAAAGCTGCGGAAGAGGCCTGGGTCCGGGATTGCACGCAAGAGGCCTGGGAACGGCTGTCCGAAATCAAGCACCAGATCGTGCTCGCGAGTGCCGTGGACCATTTCGAAGACGCTGAGCAAGGCCACGCGGAGACCTCAGTCACGATGACCGCCGTCACAAAAACTGGAAGCACCAGATAACCGGGATTACGGCCGCAGCCCTCCCTCTGTCGTAAGATGGGGACCCAAGCGGACCAGATTTGAAATTGGCGCGGGTGCTATCACGCCGACCCGGGCCCAAAATAGTTGCGAAGGACCGAAATGGCACGCCAACCGCAGACCGCCAAAAAGACCGAAGACAAAGAAGCTGCGTCGGAGACCCCGGAGCGCGACAGCCCGTTGCTCGATCTCTCCGATCAAGCCGTCAAAAAGTTTCTGAAAGCTGCGAAAGCACGCGGCTATTTCACGATTGACCAGTTGAATACGGTTCTGGGGCCGGAAGAATATACCGCCGACCAGATCGAAGACATTTTAACAATGCTCTCGGATATGGGCATCAACCAGGCCGAGAACGAAGAAGAAGAAACGGCGGAAGCTGAAGAACCCGCTGCTGCGGACGAAGAAGAGGGCCGCGCCCTGGTGCCGCAAGGCGCGGTAGCCAAGTCCGAGACCAAATCCGAGCCGTCTGAACGCACCGACGATCCGGTGCGGATGTACCTGCGCGAAATGGGCTCGGTTGAGCTGCTCTCGCGCGAAGGCGAAATCGCCATCGCCAAACGTATCGAGGCTGGCCGCGAAGCCATGATCGCGGGCCTGTGCGAAAGCCCGCTGACCTTCCAGGCCATTATCATCTGGCGGGATGAGTTGAACGACGGCAAAATTTTGCTGCGCGACATCATCGATCTCGAAGCCACCTATGAAGGCCCCGAGGGCAAAGTGCCGCCCGTACCCGGCGTCGATGGCGTCGCCATTCCGAATATCCCCGAACCACCCGCCCCCGTGCCGGGCGCGCCGGAAGGCGAGGTAACCGACGACGAAGACGAGTTCGAGAACGCCATGTCGCTCGCCGCCATGGAAGCCGAATTGAAGCCGAAAGTTCTTGAGACTTTCGATAAGATCGCCAGCACCTATAAAAAACTGCGCAAGCAGCAGGATAAAAAGCTTGAGCAACAGGTCGCGGGCGAACTTGGCTCGCGCCAGCAGCAGAAGGCCTACGATAAACTGCGCGAGGAAATCGTTGCCGACGTCAAATCCCTCTCGCTCAACAACAACCGGATTGAGAGCCTCGTTGAACAGCTCTACGCCATCAACAAGCGGCTCATCGGCCTTGAAGGCCGCCTCATGCGTTTGGCCGACAGCTACGGCGTCGCCCGCCAGCACTTTATCGACGAATACTTCGGCAACGAGCTCGATCAGAGCTGGCTCGACCGCATGTCAACGAACGGCAAAAAGTGGACGCAGTTCGTCAAGCACGAGCGCCCGCAAATCATCACCATCCGTGGCGACATCCACCAGCTCGCGACTGACACAGGGCTCGAAATCCCCGAGTTCCGCCGCATCGTCAAAGCCGTGCAGAAGGGCGAGCGCGAAGCCC
>JAYTQI010000300.1:0-1702 GCA_043746825.1 Hyphomicrobium sp.
TGCCGTTTACGCCGGCGTATCCGGAAGGGGTGACCACGCGGCGCTACACCGAGTCCAACGATTCACGTGCCGCATTCGGCACAGCCACCTGGCATATCAACGACGTGTGGCGTGCCACCGCGGGACTGCGCTACACGCACGTTGCGAAAGACGTCACGCTGCGGCGATCGTTTGTCGGTTTCGCGCCGGGCGCATTGAATACACCGATTGATCGTTCACGCACCGAAAACTTTGTCGATCCGTCGTTTAATTTGCAGTGGGATTTCACTACCAATTGGATGCTATTCGCAACCCACGTAAAAGGCTCGAAGAGTGGCGGTTTCAATGGCCCGACCAGCTCAGACACCCTCGCGACCTACGAATATCAAGATGAGAGCTCGGCGTCGACCGAAGTCGGCGTGAAGGGCAGTTTCGGCAACGGTTATCTCAGTGTGGTGGCATTCAATACCAAGTACACCAATCTGCAAAAATCGGTGCTCAACATTCTGACCTCGAGTTTTACGACCGGCAACGCGGCTGCGGCCAAGAGCCAAGGCGTGGAAATAGAGGCGGCCTGGCGGCCCGTGCAACCTCTGCGGCTGAACGCCTCGGTAGCGTACTTGGATGCCAAATTTACGGATTATCCGGGCGCGGTGTGCCCGTTCGGCGTGACGGGCGCTTCCTGCAACCTCAAAGGGTTCAGATTAACCAGTGCGCCCAAGGTCAGCGGCAATGTCAGTGCCAGTTTGGAAACTGCCATTGCCGACAACTTGAAGTTTGTCAGCAATCTCACGGCAACGTATCGCGGCGATGTGTTCTATCAGCCGAGCTACAACCCGCTCGAGGTTCAGAAAGCGTTCTGGAAACTTGATCTGCGCCTGGGGGTGGCGTCGCAGGACGAGCGCTGGTCTGCAGCACTGTTGGTGCGCAATCTGACTAACAAGCAAACCTCGAACCTGATTTTCGAAACCTTCCCGTTTTTTATTAATACCGTGAACGACCGCGTTCATTTGCCGGACCGGCCGCGCACCTACGCGTTGCAAGTCCGCTACCAGTTCAAATAGTTTTTAACGAGGAACCTAACAATGAAATCAATTGATCAGCTGCGCCGCCGTTTTTTGTCGAGTCTGGGATTGGGACTCGGTGCCAGTGCGCTGGCCGCCACCGCGCAGGCGGCTTCGACCGCGGCCGCTGCAAAGTCAGGAAAAATCGAACTCACGTTCGATGTTGCGATACTCGGGCACACCAACTATGACAACGAAGAAGGCGCCGTCAATCGCCATCCGGATTACGCCAATCAGAACAAGGAACGCTTTCGCGAGGGCTACATGCAAAGCGATTTACGCGGCAGCACCTTCTATCATGAAGGTCTGATCTACGCGGGAGGCACTTTCCCCGAGCCAAAGACTGAGCGCGAAGTCAATTGGAGTTTTGCGACGCCGCCGCTTGGGACATTCTTTGACCGCGGCTGGGTGGTCATCAACAACAAGTCGGATGGTCCTTACGTGCCGCGCCCGAACCCACATTTGTTATCGCATACGGATTACTACTTGGGCGGCGTGGTCAGCGACGCTAATCTGACACCGACGGATATGATCGCCGTCGTGGGCCTGCAGCATGACAACTCCGGGAAAGGCGTTTTCACTCGCGCCGTTGTCGGCGGTACGGGCCGTTTTGCCGGCGTGCGCGGTCAAATGATCCAGACTGCGGCGGGACACAATTC
>JAYTQI010000301.1:0-1700 GCA_043746825.1 Hyphomicrobium sp.
CAATTGCGCCGGGATCGTCCTTTACCGGACGCACCGAATTGTGGAAGTTTGCTTTCAGCAATCTTGCCAACCGGCCTTGGACAGGTTTTGGCTTTGAAAGCTTTTGGTTCACGCCTTTTGTGCGCGAGGGCGAAAAGGACATTTCGCTGGAATGGGACATCCGCGGCGCTGTGCATGGGCACAATGGCTATGTCGACATTGCGCTGACCATGGGCATTCCGGCGATTATCATTGCCATTATTGCGATGATAATCGTTCCGCTCATCGACTATGCGCGGGTGCCCAAGACTCGTGAGAATGTGCTGATGGCGGATTTGTTCTTGATGATCTTCACCTTCTCGGCGCTGAACGCTTTTCTTGAGAGCTTTTTCTTCCGCCGCGCCGATCCGGTCTGGCTGCTATTTGTCATGGCTGTGTTCGGCCTTAGGCTCGTCTCCCGATTTGAGGTCAGACGCTGAACTTTCTGCTCGTTTCCATGAAGTGAATGATCTATTCACTTGCCTTTGAACGGGAGATTTTAATGGCCAGAACCGTCCTGCTTGCCGGCTGCGGCAATATGGGTTTTGCAATGCTTTCCGGCTGGATTGCTTCTGGAGCGCTTCGGCCGCAGGATGTCGCAGTCGTTGAGCCCAACGAGGCGCTACGGGCGCGGGCGTCGGCTCTAGGAGTCAACGCCCATGCAGCGGCCGATGATATTGCCGATGCTTTCAAACCGAACGTGATTGTCATTGCCGTGAAGCCTCAGGTCATGGGGGCGGTGCTGCCTTATTATGCGCGGTTTGCAAGGACGGGATCGGCATTTCTGAGCATTGCGGCCGGCATTAACACTGCCTTCTTTCTGTCGCAGCTTGGCGGCAACACGCCAGTCATCCGCTGCATGCCGAACACGCCTGCTTCTATCGGCAAGGGAATGCTGGTCTATTGCTGCAATGACGCTGTGACAGCCGAGACGGAAGCCTTCGTCGCGGGGCTTTTATCGAAGAGCGGGCTTGTGGCGAAGGTTGAGAGCGAGCGCTTGATCGACGCTGTGACGGCGGTCTCTGGCTCAGGTCCTGCCTATGTTTTCCATTTCATCGAATGTCTCACCGATGCGGGTATTGCCGCCGGTCTTCCGCGCGAAATCGCGGGCCAGCTTGCCATGCAGACGGTGATGGGCGCGGGGGCCTTGGCTGCCGAGAGCGCAGAGTCGCCAGCAATTTTGCGCGAGCAGGTGACCAGCCCGAATGGCACGACAGCTGCGGCGCTGGCGATATTCATGAAGGACGACCGGCTGAAGAAGCTTGTCGGCGAGGCGGTTGAAGCGGCGCGCCTGCGCTCGATTGAGCTTGGCAACTAGAACCAACTCATCGCAAAATCGGCCTTTCGCTTGACGGCATGGTCGGCTAGGCTTTGCTCATGCTGGCCCCTTCCCTTCCCACGATCATGCAGCGCGCCGTTGGCGTTGGCCGCCTTTCGGCGAAACACGGCCTTGGCCGCACGCGCATTGACCGGCTCTTTCAGGAGGGCGCAGCGAAGATCCGTATTCCCCAGCGCCCGGATGGCGTATTTGAGGCAATCCTCATCAACACAGCCGGCGGGTTGACCGGCGGCGACCGCATGGACTGGCAATTCGATATTTCAGCGGGTTCAAGCGTGACCTTGACGACGCAAGCCTGCGAGAAAATCTATGCGTCGAGCGAAGGAACAGCAAAAGTTGCGAC
>JAYTQI010000302.1:0-3831 GCA_043746825.1 Hyphomicrobium sp.
GGATCGACCGCAGCCGCGAGTATCAGTGGAAATGCTGCAGAGATAATAGAGCCTATGAACGGGACAAATCGCATTAAGGCCGCTACGACGCCCCAAAGTATCGGACTTGGAATGCCAATAAACCATAAGGCCGTTCCAATTGCGGCACCAAAAAGTGCGTTGGCGATGGACTGAGCCAAAAGGAATTTGCTCAAACGGTCACCTGTTTCATTCAGCACTGTGGTGGAACGTTGCAGATCCTTTGTGCCTAACAACCTGATGATGCGATTGCGGACATCTTCGCGCTGTAAGAGTATGAACACCAAAAACACGACGACTAGCCCCGTCGAAGCGAGCGGCTCAATCAATACTGCCAGCACGGATCTGATCTGATCGAGGGCGCTCGGTTCGGGCTGACGAACAATGACGGGAACTGGTGCCACACCGTCCGATTGTAAACCGGCACGGGGAGTAGGCTTGTCACTATTCAGAGGCGTCTCAGATGGATGAGACACGTTGCTGGACTCGCCTTCAGGCGGCGCAGAGATCGGCTCTGTTTTGGCAAGCTCATTTTGCAATTTTGACAGGGCCTGGCCCGCACGCTCCATCGATTTAGAGGCCATTTTGGCGTCTCGCAAATCGTGGATTTTTTCCTTCAATGTTCGCTGATATTTGGGAATATCTTCGGACAGAGTGGCGACTTGAGATGTGAGAATCGCCCCGGCCACAGCAGCGCCAATCAATAAAGTAGCAATTATTATCAACGTTGCAGGGACGCGCGGCACGCCAATACGCCGTAACAACTGAATGGGTGGCGTTAGTGCGAATGCAAGCAGCACGGCAAGAGCAAGTGGTGCAAACACTTTGGCGCCAGCGTAAATTGCCGCAATGACCAAGGCGCTAATCAAAAACCCTTCAGTGGCGCTTTCTCTCCGGCCGAGAAGCGGAGAAGCTGGAGAGATCTTGCCCATTTGAAACCTCTTATTCACCGATATCGGATAGGGCTTTCGACTCAAGTCAAAGATTTATGATTTCCGGCGAACTTGGCGTGCGGCACCAATGCCAAACATGAAAGCTGATGCCACGACCTGTAATGCCCCGAAATAATCAACTGCAGCATCCACGTCTGCTTTGACAGACTCAACAGGTTGGGCAGTGAGACTTGTTTCCTGTTGAGCGTAAGTGGCTGCCTTCTTAGATCTGTCCAACAGCCCGGGTATGAGAACCGCGGCAAGTCCGGCCACTGCGCAAGCTAAGGCCAAGATCAAGGCTGACTGAAGGAAACCTAATTTCGGTTCAAGCAGCCAGTACGCAATCAGCATTGCCATTGCGAACGAAAAAATAAATAAGACAGCAGCCAAACCGCCCCAAATGGCGCGGCGAGCGATACCGTCCACCGCCTCGCCAGCTGCCTTTGATGCTGCGAATGAAAACAGTTTGCCTAACATGGTCCCTCAGGTGACTGCGTTGCAACAGCTGCCATCTTGCTCTCGCCAATTTAGCGCCGGGCGACTACGGCGAAGAGGAAGCCAATGCCAGCCGCAATCGCGGCAGCCTGCAATGGTTTCTCGCGTATAGATATCGATAAACGATCCATTTGATGCTTGGCTTCCTGCTGAACACTGCTGGCTGTATCCGCGACCTTGCCTGCGAATTCGCGACCGGCACCGGAAACCGTCTCTTCTGCTCGCTCAGCTGTAGAACGAAGTGAGTCATAACTGCTGGATGTCGTCATTGTTCTGATCCTTCTGCTTATCAAAGACGTGTAGGTTGCGAACGATGGTATCGAAGATCATCGCGTCAAAACGAGACCAATGAGAAAGCCAACACCCGCTGCCACGAGGGCAGCTTGAGTCGGATTTTTCCGGATCGAAGATTCTAAATCAGTTACTGTCGTCGCGGCCTTAACCTTTGCCTGGTCAGCCACAGAACCAAATTGCTCGCTTGCTAGCGCCTTCACAGACTCCGAAAGTTTTCCAAGATCGGTTTTAAGAGTTTCGACAGTATCTTGCTGAGGTTGTGTCGCTGAACTGCGAAGTTGTGTTGTGTTCATAGTCGTACTCCCAAATGAGGCTTAAACCCAATATTCATTGATGAAACGCTCGGTGCTCCAAAAAGTTCCGTCTTGTGGGAACAAACAATCCATGATCGCAGTTTCCTATCTGTCAGAGAAGATTTACGCTTGATTATTTGGGAGATTAAATATGCTGCGCTCAACGACACCGAATTCAGGAGAACATGAACCCCAAATAGCGGGAACTGAAATCGAAGCTCTCAGAGAACAAATGACACAAGTGAGCGGTGAAATTGCGAGGATTTCTGCCGCGCGGATTGAAGCGGCCAAGCGCGCCGCAGAAGCAGGCGCGGAGTACGCGCGTGAAGGAGTAGAAGAATATCCCTTGAGTTCTCTGGCTATGGCTTTCGGAGCTGGCGCTCTTATTGGCCTTGCAATCTTGCCGAAGCGCCGAACTTCTTTTGATTGGCACAATCCTAGTGTGCAGAGCGTGCGTAATGAATTGGCTGACTACACGGATAAAATGAAGCGATCCATCAGAGGTTCTGCGACAGGCCAAGGCATGATTTCCAATTTTGAGCGCGTTGTGGATACCGTCTCAAATGTAGATGCCAAAGCGACAATCGGCCCGGTCTGGAACCGCATTTTAGCATGGCTTGACGCCGCCAAGGAGCGCGCTTCTTCTGCTGCGGTCGATTTGACGAAAAACAAGTGATCGCAGGGATGTCGTCCCAGCGTGATGAAGCAGGACTTTGCAAGCTACTTATAGCTCACCAGTATGGCCGGGCCGAAAACCGATTAAAGTTTTATGACCTGCAATACAAGCTTATCAGACGCGTCTGCGAGCGCGTTTTTTAAACTTGCGCTGTTCAGCAATCCGGTCTGGGTATCAGCGAATTTGACGACAGAGCCGGCGTTGACTATTGCAGCCTGCAATGACTCGCCAACGCTCGATCCATTTGCGAAATGCGCCGTGAACGTCGAGCTGAAGGCATCACCGGCACCAGCCGTGCCGACGGCGTCGAGATCGAGTGATCGACAGTACGTCAATTCCCCCTGAACGGCTGCGAATGCTCCGCGTTTCCCATCTGTCAGCAAAACACATTTCGTTCCTAGGTCAAGGATAACGGAAAAAAATGTCTGAAGGCTAATTGAAAAGCCGCCACTGCTGAGCCCGCGCTGCATCAAAATTGGCAAACTCTGGTCATGGATCTCTCGATCAATCACACTTTTTCTACTTTTGCGGATTCTTGATGCCAGCTTCGGTACTAGCGCTTGTGCTTCGTCGACGTTCATGGACAGAAGGCCGATGCGCGGAAGACTTTTTTCGAATGCCTCACCGCGTGTTGTAAGTTGGCGAATGCCCGGATTTGTTGCAAGGAGCGCGCCCGCGTTGTTCGCCAGACGCGCAATTTCTGGGAAGCAATCAGCTGAATTGTCACTCAAGCCAGATACATACACGACTTCACATTCAAATGCCTTTGGCTTTAGATCATTAACTTCAAGTCGTGTATTGGCGCCACGAAAGGTAAAGATCGCGGCATCTCGATCATGCGAAGATATAAGGACGGACGCCCCCGTTGGCGCTTCATTGGTAGAAACTACAAATTCATCGGAAATTCCCTCCTCAGACAATCTGCATCGAACCGCTTTGCCCCTATCGTCATTCGATATCTTGATAAGTGTGGCGGTATTGAACCCGAGCCGGGCGAAAGATACAGCTGCATTGAGCGCTCCGCCACCAGGATGCGTGGATACGATCTCTGCCTCCGTTTTGCTCCCCTGTTCCAGGAGCAAGAACGCACGATCAGCATTTTTCATGCTCATGCGCTCGATCG
>JAYTQI010000303.1:0-1695 GCA_043746825.1 Hyphomicrobium sp.
GGTGCCAGCGCCAAGGGCGATCTTAGCAGCTTCCACTTTGGTCTTCATGCCGCCTTTGGAGAGTTCGGTGCCAGCATCTCCGGCCATGGCTTCGATCTCGGGCGTGATTTCGGTGACGAGTGGAATGTGTTGCGCGTTCGGGTCGAGGTTCGGCGGCGCGGTGTAAAGCCCATCAATGTCGGATAGCAGCACGAGGCAATCCGCCGACACCATCGAGGCGACGCGGGCGGATAAGCGGTCATTATCGCCGTAACGGATTTCTGTCGTCGCCACCGTGTCGTTCTCGTTTACCACCGGAATGGCTTTCAAGGTCAACAGCTTTTCAATGGTGTGGCGGGCGTTGAGATAGCGGCGGCGCTCTTCGGTGTCACCAAGCGTCAACAGCACCTGCGCCGCGATCAGCCCGCGCGCATTGCCCATCTCCTGATAGGCGTGAGCCAGCGAAATCTGCCCGACTGCGGCAGCAGCCTGGCTCTGCTCAAGTTGCAGTGGACCCTTCGGTAATTTCAGAGTATGCCGCCCAAGCGCGATAGCGCCGGACGAGACGAGCACAATATCCCGGCCTTCTTTGGCCAACGCCGCCACGTCGTCCATCAGAGAGTTCAGCCAGGCGGCTTTGAGCTTGCCGGTATCGCGGTCTGCCAGCAGCGCCGAGCCGATCTTCACGACAATACGCTTCGCCTTTGCCCATTCCGGGCGGGCGGCGTCAGAGGCGGCGGATTTAGATTTCGGGGTCATGAAATGGCGGGCTTGAGCAAACGATCAATGGAAGATTGCGTATCCGCATAGCAGAAAAACCAACGGCTTTGGCAAGTCGATCAGGGAATTGGTTGCCAGGCTGTAAAAGCCTCGTGCTTTGAGCTCCTGGGCCCCTGTTTTAATAAAACAGGCTTGAAACGCTTTCCTCGCGCGAGGTGCGCATGATGGCTTCGCCGATCAAAGGCGCAATCGAGATAATGCGGATATTCTTGGCGGCTCGAATGGCTTCGGTCGGCAGGATCGAATCTGTGATCACCAGCGATTTAAGGCGCGAGTTCTGAATACGAGAAACAGCCCCGCCTGAAAGCACGCCGTGGGTGATATAGGCGGAGACTTCGGTCGCGCCACTTTTCAACAGTGCTTCGGCTGCGTTGACCAGCGTGCCGCCGCTATCGACGATGTCGTCGATCAGGATGCAGCGCTTGCCGTCCACTTCACCGATGACATTCATGACTTCGCTTTCGCCGGCCTTTTCGCGGCGCTTGTCGCAAATGGCGATTGGCGCGCTGATCCGCTTGGCCAGCGCCCGGGCGCGCACCACGCCGCCAACGTCGGGCGAAACCACCACAACATCGTCGGTCTTGCCGAAGTGCTCTTCGATGTCGCGCGTAATCACCGGCGCTGCGAACAGGTTGTCGGTTGGAATGTCGAAAAAGCCCTGAATCTGCCCGGCATGGAGATCAAGGGTCAGCACCCGGTCAGCACCCGCGCGCTCAATCAAGTTGGCGACAAGCTTGGCGGAAATAGGCGTGCGGGGTCCAGGTTTGCGGTCCTGACGGGCATAGCCAAAGTACGGTACCACGGCGGTGATGCGGCGGGCTGACGAGCGCTTGAGTGCATCAATCAAGATCAAAAGTTCCATCAGGTTGTCGTTGGCTGGGAACGATGTTGACTGGACGATGAAGACGTCCTGTCCGCGCACGTTCTCTTGCAGCT
>JAYTQI010000304.1:0-3814 GCA_043746825.1 Hyphomicrobium sp.
ATGCTGTCTTCAGAGAGGAAAGTGACACCGGCTTTAAGGTAGGGACGCAGCGTCATGCCCTCAACGTGCATGCTGGTCCCAATCTCAACTGCGGGTGTCGCAGCAAAAATCCACTTCGAAGTCGAGTCAACGTTGAGGCCAAGAGCGCCCGCGCCGGTCTCTGTAAAGCCGCCAAGGTGGAGATAGTTGGCGCCAATATCAAACATCGGCGTCGCGTAGAACCCGGTCTCCCCGAAAGTATATTGGAAGCGCGTGATACCGGTCGCAAAGTCAATCCGGTTGGAGCTGCTCGCGGCCGCCGCAATGCCCGGAAGTCCGAGGCTGCGAACTTGGTCGATATCGCCCTCGCCGCCGCTGACTGTGCCAGAAATCTTCATCGGGCCATTGACCCACTTGGCAGCGCCGCCGGCCTGCCACCAAGTCCCCTCAAAACGCGCTGTATTGTTGACTGTGGTGCCTGAGCCCTCAATTGAGAGCCCAAGACCGCCCCAAATATTTTCGCCGAGCTGCGTCTGGAAACCGCCCGACAAGCCGCTGGTCTGGTCGCGGATCTCAGCCATATCGGCAGTCTTGTCTTGGCGGAAGCGGCGAATGGCGGGTTTCGCCCACAGACACGATGTTTCCGCCAATTGTGAATAAGAACCGTCCGCCACCGGACAGCTGCGCAGCGCCAGCGCAAAAGCTTGCCCCGAGAGCAAACTGCTCGAGACCGAGCTGGAGCTAGCCGTTGAAAACAGTTGATCGAGATAGCGCCCAAGCGTCGCGGCATCGGGGGCGGCGGCAAGCACAGTCAAGGCATCTATGAGCCCAGATGGTGCATTGCCGAGGGCACCATTTAGGTAGCCAGCCAGCCGCGCCTGGTTTTCATTTAAGCCCGCCGCGTTGAAGTTGACGCTGAGCGCCAGCACCACGTCCTTGGAATTGGGGTAAAGCAGCGAATAATCGATGGTGGCGGTATCAGTGACGCTCAGGCCGTTGACCGTCGTGCCGCCCGCTGCGGACAGAATGGTGAAGGTCTTGTTCAGATGATTGAAGTCGATGTTGGTCAGCGTGGGCAACACTTTACCAGCCAGCGTCGCCGTGCCCGAAACGTCTAGTTTATCATTTGTGCCCGCACCGTGATCAACATCGACGGCGAAAATGCCTTTGAGGCCTTGGATGAGTTTACCTGTGAGCGATGTCGTCGTCCTCGCGCCCGCGCCGCCGGTGTTCAGCGTGCCGTCGTTGCTCAAGGTGCCGTCCGCGCCAAGTTTGACGGTGCTGCCGGAATTAAAGGTTGAGCCTTCGAGGTTGTTGAAGGTGTTTGGTGTTGCCGGCGCTACGATCTTCTTAAATTCCCCGGAGCTGCCCAAATTCACATCACCATAGATGATGCCGGAGTTATTGACGGCCGTTGCGCCATTCTGGCTATAGACGGTGAGATCGCCAAGCTTACCGATAGTGCCCGCGTTGTTGAGGGTGTTGGTTCCATAACCTCGGAAGGCAATTGCGGCTGCGAGAGTTTTTTCGCTCTTTCCGTCAGCAGCCGCGCCGCCCGTAACCGTGCCAGCGTTAATGTTTACGGTATTGGTGCCGCCAAAAGTGGTCGCCTTAACGCCGATACCGCCCGCGCCGCTGGCAGATACATTACCCGTGCTGTTGATAATCGTAGGACCGTTGTCGGAGTAGGCGCTTATGCCGGTCGCTGCGCGGCCCTTGACGGATATTTCGCCAGTCGAGGTCACAGTCGCTTTGCCATTGCCATCGTCGTCGCTTGCGCTGGCTTTGACGCCATCAGAAAAATCTCCCGTCGTCATGATCCGGCCATTGCTGGTGACAGTGACGTCGCCCGTGGATGAGCGGGCATAGATACCGGCAGCGCTGCGCCCGGCGGTCGAAATATTGCCCGTGCTGGTGACGGAGACTTTTCCAAATTCGCTGAATGCGCTGATGCCATAGCCCCTAAAGCCCGCCGTTGAAATATTGCCCGTGCTGGTGACGGAGACTATTCCAGAGTCGCTGAGCGCGTAGATGCCAGTGGCGTTTTTGCCCGCCGTTGAAATATTGCCCGTGGAAACGATTATGATGTTTGATCCTGATGGCCCAATGCTTTCGGCCTTAGCCAAGGTGCAACACCCGCCACCGCTTGCTCTGGCGAAGATTCCGGAGGCTCTGTCACCCGAGGTCGTCAGGTTGCCGGTCGAAGTGATCAAGATGCTGGAACTGGAGTGGGCCTCGATAGCGTTCGAGTAGTTGCCGGCGGTTATGATGTTGCCGGTGGAGGTGATGGTCAGCTTAGAGTCGAATGCAAAAAGCTCGCTCAACATATCCTCACCTTTAGTGAGTTCGCATTTACTGCAGCCGCCGCTGGCGTTGGCGTAAATGCCTTGCGAATTATCGCCCAAGGTCGTGACGCCGCCGGTGCTCGTGACCGTATTGTTGCCGTGCGATGTCGAATAGATGCCGGCGGAATCATCGCCCTGCGTCGAGATATTACCCGTCGATGTGATGGACGACGACCCGGCGTCTGAAGAGGCCGTAATACCGTGCGCGTGTGCGCCCGTGGTGCTGATCTGACCAGCACTGATGATTGTGGCGTCCCCGAAAGCACCAACGCTAATGCCGCTCGCATTGTCACCGGCCGTTGAAATGTAGAAGCTGCCGGTACTGCTATACAGTGTTGCGTCGCCGGAATTGCCCAATGAAATGCCTGGCGTGCCAGAAGGTGGCGCAATGTTCTTGGTCAAATCCTTGACGACGAGATTCTTGATGGTTGTGACCCCGCCGGGATTATTAATCCCTCCCGACTGATCATGAGTGCAGGTCAGCGTGGCGGTGATGGGATCCCAAGTCCAATTGCTGCCGCACTTTGGCGATGATGGCACGCTCGCCTTAGCCTGCTCAGTGGCGCCAGCTAATAGCGCCGCCGCCGCGACCCCACCTAGAAGCGCGCGCCGCCAAAGTACGTCGTTCCGGTCAATAAAAAAGCACGGCGGGTTTAAACGGCGCTTCGCGCTGTTCGCCGCCGACAGACGTCCGGCGCGCGCAGTCGCGCGATCCCGCTTGTTGCTCATAAAATGATGCCCCCGCATGCAATGATCAGTGATCCGCCAATGCTCATGCTTTGCGGATAAACTCCTTCGCTTGTTTTCAGGAGTATCTGATTCGCTTCAGCCCGGGCTGGCGTGACCTCCGTCCAAAATAGAACCTATTTTCAAATGGAAAGAGTGTGGGCCTCGCGCCACACCAAATTTCGCGCGCGCAAGAACTTAGAGTTGTGGAGCAAGTTGGGGATGCCGAAGGCGGCCTGACAGCCACAAAAAATTTGGCGCTCCCTACGGGAGTCGAACCCGTCTTTTCAGAATGAAAATCTGACGTCCTAACCGATAGACGAAGGGAGCAGCCCGCGCATGTCTGCGCGTCCCTCGTATAGTCAGCTTTGCACGCCTTTGGCAAGTTGCACGGCAGGCATGAGACTGCGACAGGATAGGCGGCGCCAAATGCCGCGATTTCGGGCCCAACGCCTACGTTTAAGTGGCCTTGCGCGGATCAGCGGCGTCATCAATCGCCAGCTCAATTTTTTCACGCCCCCCCCAGGTATCGCGCCGCAGCGCCCCGGCGACATGCAGTGGCATGCCGCCCGCGTTCATCAGCAGATCGCCCAAGGGCTGGCCAGCAGCGCGAAAAGCGATGGCTTCTAACCGCCCGCCATCCGCCGCCTCGAGCACCAGGCGGACATGGGCCTCACCCACAACTTTGGCAAACTTGACGCGATGCGCCGGGAACACAAAGCGCGGCTGGGCGTTGCCCTGGCCATAAGGCCCGGCGCGGTCGA
>JAYTQI010000305.1:0-3814 GCA_043746825.1 Hyphomicrobium sp.
GCACTTGAAGACGCGGGCCACAGCAACGTCCAGCTCATGTCTTATGCCGCCAAATACGCCAGCGCCTTTTACGGCCCGTTCCGCGATGCGGTGGGCTCATCGGGCTTCTTGAAAGGCGACAAGCGCACTTATCAGATGGACCCGGGCAATTCGGACGAGGCTATGCGCGAAGTCGCGCTCGACATCGCGGAGGGCGCCGACATGGTGATGGTCAAGCCCGGCATGCCGTATCTCGACATCGTCCGCCGGGTGTCCGAGACTTTTCAAATCCCAACCTTCGCCTATCAGGTCTCCGGCGAGTACGCGATGATCATGCTCGCGGCCGCGTCCGGTGCGATCGACGGCGAGAAAGCCATGATGGAAAGCCTGCTCGCCTTCAAACGCGCGGGCGCGGCGGGCGTGCTGACCTACTTTGCTCCCAGAGCTGCGAAGTTGCTAGCTTGAGGGCTGTCAAAATTTCCGGCTTCCTTTTCGACGCGATGAATTGCTCTTGTAAGCCGGCCCAGCCGAAGTCTAGATTATGCGCATTACTGCCTTGGTCTAAGTGAGTTGGGGGGAAGCGGCGATGTCCTTCTTGCGTTACATTTTATTACTATTACCGCTGCTTGGTATTGCATCTCCTTCATTTGCTGCCTCCATCGAGGCTGGCGTCGCCATAACCGACAGCGACACCATGCAATACTTGGAAACGCACGGCTTTGCGCTCAGCGCGCTGCTGAGCCCCAGTTGGACCCACGGCGCGGACACCAAAGTCCTCAACAACGCCGAGTTCGCCAAGATTGCCCCGGTTGCGGCGCTGCGCAAAGTCGTCAGGGGCGAGTTCGCGGCCTATCAAAAGAGTTATCTCGCGCGTTTCCCAAAGGTGCGCGAAGAGAATGTCGGCACCGGCACCAAGCCCGACCACCGGAAGTTTGAGCGCAACTACCTTGATTCCAAGGCGTCGCGTTTTCACCTCGTCGGCGTCATCAACCGCATGGACCGCGCCAACCGTTCTCCCGGCACCTGCGGCGAAGTGCGCTTTCTCTATCGCCTGTTCTACAGCGTGGAGGCAGATGGCGTTGTTGTGAACGGCCAGGACGTCCGGCGGCAGAGCAAAATCAAAACCGAGTCGCGCTTGCCGGTATCAATCAATCTCGTGCTGCGCGCAAAAAACACTGATAACCAGCCCGGCGACGACGCCCAGCAATGCCAAGACCTCGCCAAGCGCTGGCTGGCGGCCGGAGACTCAGACCTATCGGGCAAGAACCTCGCCGTTGATCTCATGAAGCCTTCAGGCATCTTGGCCGCCGTTGAGCCATCACAAATCGACCGCATGGAAACCAACATTCAAGTCATGCGCGTGCCAGCCGGCGCCGTTGAAAGTTTTGGCGGCAACGCTGAATACCTGCTCAACATCTTCAATTGGAACCCCGGCACCCGCACCTTCAACTTGAAGAAGCTGGAAAACCAGATTGACCGCACTGAGCTGTTGCGCAATCCTGACAAACTGCAAGCCTTCAAAGACTGGCTATTCACGCCCGAGCATCTCCATGATTTGGCCGAAGGGACAGTTACCATTCCTGACGAATATCTGGCCTACCGCGCGATCACCTCTGCGCCGGGCGGGACAGCACGGGCGACGAACCGGCCGTTCCTCGGGCTCATCTCCGATGCTGAGGCCAACGACGCTTATGACAGGCTGAAAGACGCCGCCGCCCGCCTCGACCCCGAAGCTAAGCTGCGCAATATCGAAAGCGGCTTTGCGCTTCAGCAACGCTTGACCGACATCACCTGCACCGGCTGTCATCAGTCGCGCGCCATCGGTGGCTTTCACTTTATGGGGGCCGATTGGAAATCGTACATTCGCGATTTTCCGCAAAACGCCATTTTCGTCGCCGGCTCTCCGCACTTCTACGGCGACCTGCCGCGCAGGCGCGCCGTGGTCAAAGCCTTCGCCGATGGCAAGACGCCGGACTATGGCCGGGGCTTTTCCATGCGTCCGCGCAAAACTTCTCGCGGCGGCGTCAATATTTTTCCGGAAGAGTTTGATACGATCCGTACCGGCTGGGGCGCCAATTGCTACACCCGCAGCAACGGTGAGGCCAATGCCGATCCGAGTTTCACAACTTGGCGATGCACTGAGCCTTTGGTGTGCAAACCGCTGCACGAGTCGGCGCATGAGCCGGGCTTAGGGATCTGCCTCAACAAGGCCGAGAGCAAGGCCCAACTCAAGATCGGCGATCCCTTCATCTTCGGCGAATTGACCTACGAAGAAGTCCCCAAAAAATCCCAACAGGTTGACGGCTATTACACCTTTCGCGACATTTACTGCGCCAAATCCGACGTCATGAACCAGCGCAAGGCCGCGCCCGGCGCCTGTCTGACACCACTGCCAGGCGGCAGACCACAAGACGAACAATTGCACGGCTATCAGAAGGGCGGCTTTTTCGGCGGCATGAAACGCCAGCGCGACTGCAACGACCCCTCGGACAAAGGCACGGTCTGCGGCACCGAAGCCGGCGCCACGCGCGTTGCAGGCGTGCGGCCAGTTGAAAACTCTTTCAACAAGTGCATCGTCATGCTCGGTGATAACAAGACCTCATTCAAGCCTTGCCTGACCTCGAAATCTTTCACCCACGCGTCGACTCTCAGGTCCTGCAACATCACGCGCCCCTGCCGTGATGATTACGTCTGTCTCGCCACCAAAGAAACCCTGCGCACCGGCCTTGGCGCTTGCCTGCCGCCGTACTTCCTGTTCCAGTTTCGAACCGATGGCCATCCCTCGCCACCGGAAGGGGCGGCTGCACCGCCGGAATGCTTGTTGCCACTAGCGGAAAATGCCAGCCAACCAGCATACTGTGCCAGCTATGCGCCGGAGCAGTAAATTAGGTGTGGGACTACCGCCTCGGGTGGCGTCGGACTTTGTCTGCGGGCGGCTCTAGCGCAGCAGGCGGCGTGCCGGGTTTAGCGCCAGCTGGCACTGCAGCCGCATTTCCAGCAGTAGACTTGCCCGCAGAAGCATCCGGGGCTTTCTGCGCCGTCGCCTTCAACGGTTTCTGGCACTCGTTGAGCCAGACGTCGAAGATCGGGTGCTCGACGCCGTAGAGGCCGGGACTTTCGGCAAACATCCAGCCGGTGAAAATCCGCTTCTCAGCGCCATCGAGCTGGACCTCGTTGACTTCAACGAAGGTCGTGGTTTTGGGTTGCTCATCGGGCGGGCGCGAATAGCAGGCGCGTGGCGTCACTTTCAACGCGCCGAAGGTTTTGGATTCGCCGAGCGGAACTTCAAATTTCGAAATCCGCGCCGTCACCTTATCCAGCGCCGAAAAAATCGCGACGCCATTTTCGATGCGCTCGGCGCGGGCCAAGCCACAAAACGCAAAAAGAGCGCTCGCAGCCATCGCCGCTAGCGCGAACGCATAGCGCCAAGAGCTTGCAGTCCATATTGAGAGTGTTGTGATCAAAGCTCAGTCAGTCCGCAGCTGAAACGTGAATTCGGGCTACACTTTCATTCCATACCAAAGTTGGCTGAAGCAAGGCCCCTAGGCGGTGAACTTAAGAGTTTCAGTGGGATAAGAGTTAAGCACAGCCGCACGAGGGGCCGTCTGACGCGCTTACTCCGGCCGCCACGGCTTATAGTCGCCGGAAAATTTCGGCCGCTTGCCCGTGCCGGTAATCGAGCCCGCTGGCCGGTAAGCCCGCGCTGTGCCCGTCCAGTTCATCTCATGCGGCTTTTGCCACGGCTGTGCCTGATAGCGCTCATCCGTTGGCAGCTCGTCAACAGTGTGGTGCAGCCAGCCGTGCCAATCGGGCGGCACCTGCGTTGGCTCCGACA
>JAYTQI010000306.1:0-1687 GCA_043746825.1 Hyphomicrobium sp.
GTGCAGTGCCACTTGCCGCCAATCGTCATCACCGACCCATTGACATGGCCAACCATCTCGCCATGCTGATCAACCAGCGAATAGTCGCCGCCGAGATTAATAACGTCGCGGTGGAACGTATAAAAGCGCGGCTCGCCGTCCACCATCAGGAAGAACGAAAACACCTCTGGCATGAACGGCCACTTCTTGGCCGAGCGCTCGAGATAAATCAGAAAATCATCGTCATTGGTGTTGATCGAGAAGCAGGTCACCGGCAGGCCGCGCGCGCCAAGGGTTTGCTGCAACGAACGCCCGACCATCATGTCCATGCTGGCGCGCCAATTTAAGCTTTCCGAAAACAGTTTCATCACCAGCCGTTTGTCCATGCCGGTGGCGTCTTTCCAAAGCTCTTTGCGATAGCCGAGCACGCCGGTAGATTGGCCGTTCTCGATGATTTCGGCAAATATATCCATATCCGAGGTGAACTGCCGCGATTTGCCTTTGTTGCGCTCTTGCTTCCAGAACCCGAATTCAAAGCGGTTGAAGTTGGTGAGCCAGCAATTGACCGTGAACTCGTGCCACTTTTGCTTGGCGGAATCTGAAGCCGCTTTGTTGGCCTTCTCGAGCTTGCTCATCGCGGCTTTGGATTTGCCGTTTTGATCGAGCGCTTCGCCGCGCGCGACGCCGGCCGCATCCGCTGCTGCCGCGTTGGCTTGCTCATCGATGAGCTTTTTGGCTGTTGCTGAACTCATATCTGCCCCTCCGGTTCGTGCGCGTTGCGCATCAAACGAATCAATAAAGTAGGCTAGCACCGGGGCAGTGCCGGGTTTAGGCGAGGGCGAAATTTGCGGTGGGAAACCTGTTCAACAATTAGCGATTACCAAAAATCGCTGACCCGACACGGACATGGGTAGCGCCAAATTCTATGGCGGTTTCGAAATCGCTGCTCATGCCCATGCTGAGGCCTGTGACATTGCACTCTTGGGCGAGCTTGCCGAGAAACGCGAAATGCACGGCGGGTTCTTCCTCAACAGGTGGAATGCACATCAGGCCTGCGATCTCGAGTTTCAAATCCTCGCGGCACATCGCAATGAAGCCCACAGCATCAAGCGGCATCACGCCGGCCTTCTGCGGTTCTTCGCCGGTGTTGACCTGCACAAATAATTGTAACTGGCGCGCCTGCTTGGCCATTTCATCGGCAATGGCTTGCGCGATTTTTGGGCGATCAAGCGTGTGAATGGCATCAAACAGCGCCACAGCTTCCTTGGCCTTGTTCGATTGCAGCGGCCCGATCAGATGCAAGCGCACATCCGGAAATTCAGCTTTGAGTTCTGGCCATTTCCCTTGCGCCTCCTGTACCCGGTTCTCACCAAAATCGCGATGCCCGGCGGCGAGGACTGGGCGGATGTCGGCGGCTTCGAAGGTCTTTGTCACGGCGATCAGTGTTGTCGATGACGGATCCCGGCTAACACCCTTGACCGCCACGGCCATGCTATTCTTGACATCTAGAAGCCGCGTCAAGGCGGTTTCATCCATTTGTTCAATCCCTTGCCTTGACCGAAGCTGGCCTTTCAGGCTCTTTACGCCCCGAAACCACAAAAATCAAAGAGACCAAGACCTCCAAATGGCTACCGAACGCTACAACGCCCCCCTACGCGAAAGACACTGGCAGCAGGCCTGGGATAAGGCCCAAATCTTTCGCGCCAGC
>JAYTQI010000307.1:0-3810 GCA_043746825.1 Hyphomicrobium sp.
GCCAAGTCGGAACTGCAGGAGTGGGCGCAGGGCCAAGGGCTGGCGCTCCCCAAATACACGGTTGTCTCGCGCAAGGGGCCGGATCACGCCCCGCATTTCACCGCTGAAGTTCACATCGCAGGCCATGGGCCGGCCCAAGGCCAAGGCGCCTCGAAACGGATCGCCGAGCAGGCCGCCGCCACGGCCTTGTTGGAACGCGAAGGCGTCCGTGGTAAAATATCTGATGGCTGAGAACATTGACGTAGACACCGGTCAAACACCGGGCCCGGCTAAGCGCTGCGGCTTTATTGCTGTGCTGGGCAGCCCAAACGCTGGCAAATCGACTTTGGTGAACGCGCTTGTTGGCGCCAAGGTCTCAATCGTTTCGCACAAAGTGCAGACGACGCGTGTGCCCGTTCGCGGTATCGCGATGGAAGGGCAGAGCCAGCTCGTATTTATCGACACACCCGGAATTTTTGAACCCAAGCGCCGCTTGGATCGCGCCATGGTGGACGCGGCCTGGACCGGTGCCAAAGACGGCGACGTCGTCATTGTTTTGATCGACTCTGCGAAGGGCATTGATGATGACAGCGGCCGCCTGATTGAACGGATCAAGGACTCCCGGTCGCTCCGGATCGCGGTTCTCAACAAAGTTGATCGCGTCGAGGAAAAAGAAAAGCTTCTGGCATTGACCGGCGAGATGACAAGGCGGGCAAATTTTGATCGCGTGTTCATGATCTCAGCACTGGACGGCACCGGCGTTGATGACTTGAAACGCTATCTCGCATCCGTCGTGCCGTTCGGTCCATGGCACTATTCGGAAGATGATGTGACCGATGTGCCGATGCGCATGCTGGCCTCCGAGATCACGCGCGAGCGTATCTATCATTGGCTGCACGAAGAACTCCCCTATTCTTCGACTGTCGAGACGACGAGCTGGAAAACCTTGAAAGATGGCTCGGCGCGCATTGAGCAGACGATATTCGTCGAACGCGATAGCCAGAAAAGCATTGTGCTTGGCAAGGCCGGCGCCACGATTAAGAAAATCTCGATGGAAGCCAGGCGCGAGATTGCCGCCATAGCCGAGCATGATGTGCACCTGTTCTTGTTCGTCAAGGTACGCGAGAACTGGGGCAGCGATCCCGAACGCTATCGCGAAATGGGCCTGGAATTTCCTAAAAAGTGAGATGACGAAGCCGGAGGGTAAACAAATGGCGCACTCCAATTGGTTTTTGCTGATCTCCTCGGTTTGTCCCGTCACATACCTAACATTGGTGCCGTGCCAGGCGGCCATCCGCACCTGCACCGCCGTCGTTTCGAGTGATGTCGTCGTCGCGTCTGATGAGCAATCCGCAAAAAAGCTAGCGCTTGACCAATGGCGCGCCCAAGCCGCCAAGAGCGGTCCAGGCTATGATGGCTGGATCGTTGCAGCCGAGAAATCACTCAAGTGCTTCAAAAAGGAAAACGGTACGTTTGAGTGCGTGGCCTTCGGCGCACCCTGCGTCATTCAACAGAACCCGAACCAGAGGCCCGTTGGCCGCGACCGCAAAGGCGTTGGCATCTGAAGCCACTATGAGCCATGCTCGGGTGAGGAGGTTCTAGCTACCCGATGCAATGGTCCGATGAAGCAATTGTTCTATCCGTCAGGCCCCACGGCGAGACATCGGCTGTGGTTGAACTCTTCACGCGCTCACATGGCCGTCATTTAGGTCTCGTGCATGGCGGACGGTCACGAAAATTGCGTCCTATCCTGCAAACCGGCAATCACGTCGATGCCACGTGGAAAGCCCGCCTTTCAGAGCAACTTGGGCATTTTTCCGTTGAGCTCGGGCGGCCCTTCGCGGCCGAGGCAATGGACAGTGCGGCAGCGCTGGCGGCGCTCGGCACGCTCACAGGCTTGGCGCGGCTGTTGCCGGAGCGCGATCCCCACCCTAACCTTTACGAAATCACGCTGTTTGTGCTCGGCTTCCTTGATGACGTAACGGTGTGGCCAGCATTGCTGGTGCGCTGGGAACTAGCGCTGCTGGAAGAGCTAGGGTTCGGCCTCGATTTGTCCGAGTGCGCAGCAACGGGTGCCAATGATCAGCTGATTTACGTGTCGCCGAAATCAGGCCGCGCTGTCTCAGCGTCCGCGGGCGAACCTTATCGCGACCGGCTGTTGAGATTGCCGGGGTTTCTCGTCAAGGGCCGTCCGGGTCTCGTGACGGTCAGCGACGTCTACGATGGTTTCGTGCTGACAGGGCATTTTCTTGAGTCCCGGGTCCTGGCCCCGCGCGGCGAAAAATTGCCCGAGGTGCGCGGCCGGATATTGGCGAACATTGACCGCTGAAAGGGGGACCCATTATGGCCGTAGCAATCGCGATTTTACGCCTTGCGGCGGATTGAACTGGTTTCAAACGTTACTATATTCCTGGAAGCTCGTAATGAGGAATAACGCATGGCCGTCAAAGATACGGCAGAAGGGTATGGTCTGGTCTCGCGCTGGCTCCACTGGGGCATGGCGCTCGCCATCTTTGTTGTCTTCGGCATCGGCTACTGGATGGTGGGGCTAGATTATCAGAGCCCCTATTACCGTATCGGGCCTGACATCCATCGCAGCGTTGGCATTCTTTTATTGTTAGTCTTAGGCTTGCGGGTGCTATGGCGAGTGCTCAATGTCAAACCGTCGGACACTGAGCTGACAGCCTTCGAGAGCAAGGCTTCTCACTTCGTACATTGGGCGTTTTATGCCCTGCTAGCTGCCATTATGGTATCCGGGTATTTCATCTCTTCAGCCGATGGTCAGGCCGTCGATGTGTTCAACTGGTTCAGCGTGCCAGCGATCACCAAGCAGCCAGGACTTGAGACGACAGCCGGATTCTACCACCGCTGGCTGGCCTATGCTACGCTGGCGCTAACCGCCCTCCATACGATTGCCGCTTTGAAGCATCATTTTAGCGATAAGGATCAGATCCTGCGCCGTATGTGGAGCGGCCCACCACCCTCTTGACGCCTTGTCCTTTGAAAACGACGGAGACATATACATGAAGTTCGCCTCTCTCACTTTTGCGGCTATCGCTAGTGCACTGGCGCTTGCAAGCCCGGTAGCGGCCGAAAACTACGTGCTGGATATCAAAGGCCAGCACGCCTTCATAGATTTTCGTATCAAGCATCTTGGCTACAGCTGGCTGCTTGGCCGCTTCGACAAATTTAATGGCAACTTCTCGTTTGACGATAAAAACCCCGCCGCTTCCAAAGTGAAGGTCGATATCGACACCACAAGTCTCAATACCAATCACGCCGAGCGCGACAAGCATTTGCGCAGCCCTGACTTCCTCGATACCGCGAAGTTCCCAACCGCGACTTTTGAGAGCACAGAGGTAAAATCGACGGGCGAGGGTAAAGCCCAAATCGTTGGCAAGCTGACGCTGCATGGGGTCACAAAGGACGTGACGATTGACGCTGAGCGCATCGGTGGCGGCGCGGACCCATGGGGCGGTTTTCGCCAAGGCTTCACAGGCAAGACCAAAATCGCGCTCAATGACTTTGGCATCATGAAGGACTTAGGCCCTGCCTCGAAAGAAGTTGAGCTGACGCTCAATGTCGAAGGTGTGAAGCAATAAGTCTGGATTATTTCACCCGGTCGCGGGCCGTCACCTCCACGGTGACGGCGCCCGACTTGGCGGTGAGGGTATAGACTTGGCCATCCTTGGCATCGAAGTGAGACAAAAGTGGCTTGCCGCCCGCCATCTCAAACGCAATTGTTTTCGGCTGGCAGATGGTGTGTCTGATCCCCATGCCGGGTTCGATTAAGTGGGCTTCACTCGCCAGTGAATAGCGTACGCTCATTTT
>JAYTQI010000308.1:0-8606 GCA_043746825.1 Hyphomicrobium sp.
TCGGCAAGTTTGACCGCATCCGCCTGCGCGTTCTCGAAAACGACATCCATATCAACGAACTCAAGGTCGTCTATGCCAATGGCGAAACCGACACGCTCGCCATCAATGCCGACATTCCAAAGAACTCGCGCACCAACTGGATTGATTTGAAGGGCGACCGCTTCATCAAAGAAATCCAGATGATCTACCACTCGAAGCCGAGCTTCCGTGGCCAGGCGCGTATCGAGGTGTTCGGACAGTACGCGCAAGGCTGGCTGTCGCCGACAGGTGAAGGCCGCAAGTACAACCAGGGCTGGGTGCTTCTTGGCGCACAGACCGCAGGCTTCGTTGGCTTCGACAAGGACACTATCCCTGTCGGGCGTAACGAGGGCGGCTTCCGCAAGCTTCGCGTCACCGTCAAGGACCGCGCGATCACTTTAAGCGAGATCAAAATCGTCTTCGTCGGTGGCGAAGAAGAAGTCCTCCAAGTTCGAACCAAAGTTGACGCAGGCGGCACCTACGGCCCGATTGATCTGCGCGCCGACCGCAAGGTCGCGATTGATCATATCGACGCCAAGTACCGCTCGCGCTTCTTCGACGCGTCGGCCAAAGGTAAGGGCACCGCGATCGTCGAAATCTGGGGCCAGCATTGAGATTAAGTTTTCGCAATGAAACAGTTGAAATTCAGCAGGGCCGCACGTGTTGCGGCCCTGTTGTTATGCACAAGAATGCGGCGCTGACAGGAGCTTTGCCCGTCAAAAGTCAACACTTTGCCCTGGAGCGAACGGCTTCCGTTTGAGAAAGTCGTGTTGCCTCGGAATATTGCCATCGCGCAGGCCCCGCGAATGTGTTAACCGGGCCCGGGCTTCTGGGGTTTTGCGTTTCAACGCCTTGTTGGGAGAAATCTCGCCGTGACTTTAACCGAGCCACTCTTTGCTGACGCACGCTCCAATGCGTATGACGCAACTTATGCCGCTGGAGCCATGGCGCCTTCCACGTCTGAACAACCTGCACCTCAAGAAACCACGAAGCAGATGGTCCGCCGACTTGCTGCCCACTGCCAAAGCTACCGTGGCGCAATTCTACATCGCGCGCTGTGGCAGATGGCGTCTACACTTATTCCTCTGGCCGCCATTGTCGTGGCCATGTTTGCCCTCGCGGATACCGCCTATTGGGCGGTACTACTACTCGCAATTCCTGCTGGCGGCTTGCTGGTTCGCGTTTTCATCATCCAGCACGATTGCGGGCATGGCTCGTTCTTCAAATCCCGCGAGATCAATGATTACGTCGGCCGCGCCATGAGCCTTTTTACCCTGGCCCCCTACGGCCTGTGGCGGCGCGAACATGCCCAGCATCACGCGACTAGCGGTAACCTCGACAAGCGCGGCTCGGGCGACATCGACACCATGACGGTTGCAGAATATCAGGCGCTCTCGCCGCTCAAAAAGCTGCGCTACAAAATTTACCGCAACCCCGTTGTGCTGTTTGGCCTTGGTGTTCCCTCTTATTTTCTGCTGATCCAGCGCACGCCCTGGCTGCACGCGGTAACTCCCCGCGAGTCGCTGCCGAGTGTGATGGGGCTTAATCTTGCGATCCTGCTGTTTTACGGACCTCTTTGCTATGTCTTCGGCTTGGCCAAAGTCTTAAGCATCGTTGTGCCGATGGTGATAGTGGCGGCCTCTACTGGCGGCTGGCTGTTCTACATCCAGCATCAGTTTGAGGAGACAGTCTGGGATAAAGCTCAAGGCTGGGATTTCCAGGTTGCGGCACTGCTTGGATCGTCATTCTACGATCTGCCAAAAGTGTTGAACTGGTTCACCGGCAACATCGGTATGCACCACATCCATCATCTCAACAGCATGATCCCAAATTACCGCTTGCAGGATTGCATTGCTGCAAGCCCCGAACTGAAAGCCATCAACCGGCTGACGCTACGGGAAAGTCTGAAGTGCGCAGGCTTGAAACTGTGGGATGAGAAGTGCGGTCGGCTCATCTCGTTCCGGGAACTTGAGGGCTCCAGATAAAGCGGTCTGGCTCCGTCTAAATGCAGTTCTGAAGAATGGTGGCCACACGCCGGGAAGCACGACTTATAGATTTGATGGGCCATTGATGTAAAGAGAACGGCGACCAATCCCGGGGGACACTATCGAAAGCTATGACTGTCCAATATCCTGCGCTCGTCATTCTCGGCATCATTCATATTCTGGCCCTGGCAAGCCTACCCTACATGTACACTTACGGCGTATCAGCACCTGAGATGGTCTATCACGTTTTAGCCTATCTGGCTGGCGGCTTTGGTATCACGGCGCTCTACCACCGCTCTTGGACCCACCACGCCGTCACGTTTGCGCGGCCCGTTGAGTATATCATGTCTGTTTGCTCAATCTTTTTGCTACAGATGCCCGCACGTCAGTGGATCTCCAGCCACGTTCTGCATCACCACCATACCGATACAGAAGACGATCCCTATAACATCCAAGAAGGTTTCTGGTGGGCGCATTTCGAGTGGATCATTTATGCGCCGCTCCCCCCGATCAAAATCCCATCGCGCTTAGCGGCTAATCCCGTCATCGCGTGGCAGGAAAAGTTTTATTGGCCGATGAGCGTCGTGCTCAACGTCTTCCTTCCGATTGGGGTTTCCATCGCCTGCGGAATGCCCTGGTGGGGCGGATTATTGATCTCGTCACTGCGGCTTACGTTCGGCAGCCATATCGTCTACAGCGTGAATTCCATTTGCCACTGGTGGGGCACACGGCCGTTCACGCGCGACGTGTCAGCACGCGATGTCTGGTGGTTTCCGTTTGCGCTTGGCGAGCAATATCACAACTACCATCATGCCTTTCCGCGCGATTACCGGCACGGCGTGCGCGTGATCGACTTTGATCCGACCAAATGGCTGATCTGGGGTTGGCGAAAATGGGCCTGGCCAGCAATTTGTTCTTCATGCCGGAAAACCGGATTGTGATGGCCCGCCAACAGGCGCGTATGCCATCAGTTCGCCCGTCGAATGATGACGACGATGCGCCCGGTTCTACGCGCAGATTCGAAGCGGCGGCTGAGTAAGGTTTAGGCCCTTAATTGGGCGGCATTTCCCGCCCACCTGCAAACTTTCGTATCGCCGTGATGCGGTCTTCAATCGAAGGGTGGGTTTCGAAAAAGCCGGAGACGCGATTGCGAACCGGATTCTCGATGTAAAATGCTTCCATGCGCGACACCACATTGAGCCCCGCGTGATTGTCGATCTTGCGCAGCGCCGCAATCATGGCGTCAGGGTTTTTGGTCAGCTCCACCGAACCCGCATCCGCCAAGTATTCACGAGACCGCGACAACGCGAGCCGGATGAGTGTGGAGATACCCCACGTGATGATGATGATGGCAATGGCGAGTGCGACGGCCAGTAGGGCCCCGCCGCCACTATCGCGGCTATCGCTCCCCTGGTCATTCTCAGAACTGCGATCACCCGTCTTGGCACGCGGCGACCAGCCATAGGGAAAGTCCCAGCGCCGGATCGCGAGATCGCCAAAAAACGCGAACACGCCAGCAAAAATCACCGCAATCACCATCATCTGAGTATCGCGGTTGCGGATGTGAGTGAGTTCATGGGCCAGAACCGCTTCCAGCTCTTGATCGTTTAGTTTGTCGAGCAGCCCGCGTGTGACGGCGATGGCGTAGTTGCCTTGGGCGAGGCCGGAAGCATAGGCATTCAGTGCCGCGTCTTCAACAATTTCCAGAGCGGGCATCGGCAGTCCGCGCGACACGCACAGATTTTCCAGTGCGTTGTAGAGCTTGGGTGCCTCCTGTCGTGTCACGCCCTTGGCACCGGTGGCAGCCCTGATCATGGCGCCGTGAAAGCCGTAGGCGATTGCGAACCATGCGACCGCCGCCAACGCAGCGATGGGCCAGGAACCAGCAAATTGCGAGGCCGCTTCCCCAACGATGTCTTCAAACCGTCCGCCGCCCATCGCGTTGAGGATCAGCAATATCGAGAACAGCAACGCGTGCAGCAGCGCAACAAAGCCAAGCAATAGCACAACCGAGCGCACGCGGTTGGCCTGGATGTGACCGTAAAGACCATAGGCTTGGAACATGCCGCTCTCTCAATGCCGTGCCTTGTCAGAACTCGACCTTGGGCGCTATCGAAGCGGCTTTGCGCTCACCTTCATCGAGATTGAAGAAGTCCTGCGGGCCAAAGCCCATGGCGGCGGAAAACAGCACAGCCGGGAAGCTCTCGCGCGAGGCATTATATTCGCTGGCGGAATTGTTGAAGAAGCGCCGCGCCGCCGCGATCTTGTTTTCGAGATCGCTCAGTTCTGCGGCCAACTGTTGGAAATTGGCGTTGGCTTTGAGGTCCGGATAGGCCTCGGCAACCACCATAAGCTGGCGAAGCGCTTGGGTGAGCTGGCCTTCGGCTGCGGCCTGGGCGGCTGGGCCCGTCGCAGTCTGCGCGGCGTTGCGCCATTTGATGACATTTTCCAGCGTTTCTTTTTCGTGCTTGGCGTAGCCTTTGACGGTCTCGACGAGATTGGGCACCAGATCCTGGCGCTGCTTCAATTGCACGTCAATGTCGGCGAAGGATTGCTTGCAGCGCTGCCGCATGCTGACCAAGCCGTTATAGGCCCCCATAACCCAAAGGCCGATGACGGCGGCAAGCCCAAGCAGAATAAGCAGCGCGGTACCCATGACAAATCCTCCCTCAATTCCTAAAGGATAAGGATAGCCTAATTTTATGAGACTGCCAGGGCGGCGTACCAGCGGCCCGATATCGCGCCGCTGGTGAGGAACTTAATTGGCCTTTTTGACAGGTGCGGCAGGCTTGGCGGCGCCCTCATCACCCACGACGCCGGACAGCTCATAGAGATCGCGCTGGCCGACATAGAGCACAAAGTTGTGGTCCTTCATGTAGGTGCGTGAGCGCGCAATATTGTCCTTATTGACGAGGTATTCGACGACGAAGATGTGCTTGCCAGCGGCCTTGGCTTTGTCGAGCAGCTTGGTTGAGTGCTCGATGTCGCCCTGGGGGTTGCTCTTTTCAACGTGGCCAATGCCGTAAATCAGATCTTCCTTGACGATAGAGTCGATGGCTTCGACATAGTCTTTGTGATCGATAAGTTCCTCGGCGTTCTGGGCGAGGATGACCGCATTGGGGTTCTTCTTGCGGATGTACTCTGTCATGCCTTTGACGAGATTGATCATCTGCACCCGGCGCTCTTCCGTGTCACCGAAGTAGTAGTAGGCATCGACTCGGTCTATCGAGACGCCGTCGAAACCTGCGTCCATAATGCGGTCAATCAATGAGTCAGGCGTGCCGTAAACGATCTTCTGCCACTCGGGCTGCCAATACTTGACTATGAAATCGCCCTTCCAATCCTTGTCGGCCTTGTGGACCCAGGACGGCTTTTTCTTGTTCCACTCCGGTTTCCAGTAGTAGCGGAAATCCTCGCACTCGCCAGCGCTGAAGTACGACACCACAACCCGGCGGCTGCCGTCGGGTTTCTTCTTCATGCTCTCGACCTGTTCGCGCGTCAGGCGTATTTCCTTGCCGCCCGGAAACATGGACGAATCGATGATGACCATGTCGAACGGCGAGGCGATGATCTTGTCGATCTTGTCCTGATTGACGTCCTTGAGCTGATACGCCCAGGTCTTGACGCCGTTGAGCAGGGCACCCCGTTCCTCGGCGAACGTGCCGGATATTGGCAGGGCGCTCAGGACAAGCGCACACAGCGCCAAGCGGATCTTTACCATACGCTATACTCTCATGTGGTTATGGGCCATCCCGTGCCGGCCCCGTTCAACGCCTCAACAGGCGCAATAAAACTCAGTCTGCCCCGAATTTATAAGGTAAATCAAGCGACGATGTGACCACATAGTTGATGCGAAGGGTTGCGCTGACGCGCTGTTCACCAAGAGGTGCCGGGCGGACACTCTTTTGTGGTCCGCTCTGGCGTCCCAACCTCGGTCTTGAGATCAACGGGCGCTGTAGGGTCGCCACCATCGAGGCCACGGGTCTGAAAAGTCGGCACAATATGCAGCTGCCGTAATTCCGTGGCCGTCGCCGCGATATGACGGGCGTCGAGCAAATACTCGACCGCAAAAATCGGTTTGCCCTCGAATTGCAGCCAACCCAAGAGATTGAGTGACCATTGGATGTCATCGCGGGGGTTACGCTTGGCGGTGGCAGATCCGCCGTGCAAAAGGCTCTCTTTGCCGAGGCCATCGATCGCGAACCGGTAAGTCTCATCCTCGAGCATCGCTTCACCATTCTGGGGAATGACGAAGAAACCCGGCTTCAAGCGCCGCGCAGTTCGGGCCAGCTCCGCGACGTGCTCCACCATTTCCTGGCGCGCGGTGGGGCGCTCTTTTTCGAAAGTCTCGTAGATATCGACGCGATCCAGATAAACACCGTCAAAGCCAGCGTCGATGATGCGGCGAAGGTAGGAATCGGGCGCCCTATAGTTAATGTCTTTCCAGCCCGGCAGCCAATAACGCACACGCCGCGCTTTTGGCCAGGCGCAGTTTTCTTCGCCCAGCCAATCTGGCGGTGAGGTTTTCCAGTCGTTATCCCAGTAGAAGCGGTACTCTTCAGATTCTCCAACCGACAAATAGGCGATGACGGTGCGCTGCCGGCCATCTGGGCCCTTCTTCAAGCGGTCAACCTCGGCACGCGTCAGGGGAAGGCTACCCTCTTGCTTGGCGTAGTCGGTGACGAGTACGTCTCCCAGGGTTTGGCTGAGTTTTTCGACATTCACATGAGAGAGCTGATAGTGCCAGCTCTTGGCCACCTTCAATGGCCGCTCGGAATTGCGAATGGCAATCCAATGGGCTGGCAAGCCACGATACGGCCACGCCAGCACAAACAGTGCTGCGATAGCCAGCCAGACGAGCCCCCAGGATTTCTTCTCAGACATTCTTAAATCCGAAACCACTGTAGGCTTATACGTTGCCGTCGCATCAAGGCGTCAACAAGATCGTAATCTTGCTTTACCAACAGCGCCCTACCAGGGCTTGCCAATGTCGTCTAATGGCAGCAAAACGGCCTGGGCTGCAGGCACCAAGATACAACTGGTAAATAGATGATGGCGAAAGGCAAGCCGACCCCCCCTATCGACGACCTTCTGACCCTGCGGGATTGGCTGCGCTATGGTGTCTCCGTCTTTAACCGGGCAGGCCTCGTCTATGGCCACGGCACTACGACCGCTTTGGACGAGGCCGCGTTTCTGATCCTGTCGTCCTTAAACCTTCCCGTCGATGCGCTAGAGCCCTGGCTTGACTGCCGCCTGACACGCAGTGAGCGCCAAGCCGTTGCAGACATCTTCAGCGCCCGGGTTGAGACGCGAAAGCCCGCCTCGTATTTGACGAACAGCGCCTGGATCCAAGGCCACAAGTTCTATGTCGATGAACGCGTGATCGTGCCGCGCTCCTTTATCGGTGAATTGTTGTGCCGGGATGGGTTGGCTTCGGTTGCAGGTGAAGGCGAGGGCGTCGCCCTCATTCTCGATCTCTGCACCGGATCGGGATGTTTGGCGATTCTGGCAGCGCTCACTTTTCCGGATGCGCGCGTGATCGCCTCAGACATTTCCCCTGACGCACTTGAGGCTGCGAAGAAAAACGTCGAGGACTACAAGCTTGGCCACCGAATCCAGCTTGTGCACGCCGACCTCTTTGCGGGGTTACCTGCTCAGCACTTCGATTTGATCATCGCAAATCCACCCTACGTGACCGCTGCAGCGGTGGACGCCTTTCCACCTGAGTACCGCGCGGAGCCTCAGCTCGCGCACCTCGGTGGCGCTGATGGCATGGACCTCGTTCATCGCATCTTAGACCGGGCTGGCGATTTCCTGACGCCAGCCGGCTCATTGGTGGTTGAAATTGGAGACGGCCGCGATAACCTCGAGGCTGCGCGCACTGATCTGCCATTTTTGTGGCTCGATACCGAGACCAGTGAAGGCGAGGTCTTTGCACTCTCGGCAACAGAGTTGGCTGCGGTGTCAAAGACTGCGGCTCGTACTTCGCGGAAAGACCATGAGTCATGAACCGCGTAATCTCGCGCACTGGGTACGCATTGCTGGCTCTAGCAAGTGCAGCGGCGGCGGCAACGGCAGTGCTCGCTAATCTGCCGCAACCCGAACCTGGCCATCGTTTAATGCACATTAATTGCCCGCCCGGAAGCCACGCGCCGCGCATCACTGATGACATCGGGCAAAAAGTTCAAGAGGCCCGGGAAAACAATATCAAAGCCCGCAGTCTCACTTCAAATCACCCAAACGCACCGAAGTGATGCGAGATACCGGTGCCGATTTCGCGCACAGCCTCGTAAGCCTGTTCCATGGGTGCGAGAATTTCTGTCTCGATCCGCCCGTAGTCGTCGATGCCGCGCGGACGGTAAGTCGCCTGTTCCTCAAATGCACCGGAATTGGCGCCAGCGCCGGCGATATGCGGGAAAGCTTGCCGCATAAAGGCGACAACTTCGGGAACTTCGAGCGTCAAGGCTTTGCCGAGCAACTGATCGTGTGAGAGATCGTTCTGCATCGAAAACTTCGGCTGCTGCGCAGCGAGGATGAAGATGCGCATAATGAGCGCCAAGCGAACGGATTGCAGTAAATCCAGCTCAAGCCGGTCGTTGTCTG
>JAYTQI010000309.1:0-3807 GCA_043746825.1 Hyphomicrobium sp.
GATGGAGCCTTCAGGCAGCGGTTCGGCCGGCGTGCCGTCGTCGCTGACACGCACCGCTTCTCCCGAGATAATGACAATTGCGGCGTCACCAGACTTGTCTTCTTGGATGATGACATCGCCCGGTTTGTAGACGATGCGGTCCGCGCGCCGGACGATCTCTGTCAACGCAAGCGGCTTCAGGCCCTGGAACAGGGGCAGGCGCAAAAATGGTTTGACGAGGGCATCGATTGCCATCGGCCACACTCCGGTTTGAATGCAAAGAAAACTGGAACGCGACAGACACAACAGCCAACGCAACACGCTCAACACACGAGCGGCGGCTCAACACTGAGCGGCGCGGCTAAAGAAAAGGAACTCAACATCCGCATCTTCACACATCAGGGCCGCCCGGTCCACCAGGGTGTGGATGAGCTGGGGATAGCTCTGTCGAAAAGACTCGTAAAACCTGTGCAATGACCTTGGCGATAAATCAGGGCGCGAGCCGGTACCCGCCGCTCTCCGTGACTAAAAGTTCAGCGTTTGAAGGGTCTTTTTCAATTTTCTGGCGCAGGCGGTAAATGTGGGTTTCGAGTGTGTGGGTGGTGACACCGGCATTATAGCCCCACACCTCATGGAGCAGCACATCGCGCGACACGACCTTCTCGCCCGAGCGATAAAGATACTTGAGGATCGAGGTTTCTTTTTCCGTCAGGCGGATTTTCGAACCACCCGGATCGAGCAGCAATTTAGACGCTGGCTTAAAGGTATACGGTCCAATCGCAAACACCGCGTCTTCGCTTTGTTCGTGCTGGCGCAGCTGAGCGCGCACACGGGCCAACAACACAGCAAATTTGAAAGGCTTCAAAATGTAATCGTTGGCGCCCGAATCGAGCCCCAGGATCTGATCGGCATCAGAGGTGTTTCCGGTCAGCATGATAATCGGGGTTTTGAAACCGGATTTGCGCAACAGTTTCACGGCTTCACGGCCGTCCATGTCGGGCAGGCCGACGTCGAACACCACGAGGTCAAAATGGCCGCCTTTGGCAAGCTCTATGCCTTTAGACGCGGTATTGGCTTCCGACACCTCGAATTCATCGTGCAGAACCAATTGATCCCTTAGCGAGGTGCGGAGGTCCTCATCATCATCGACGAGGAGGACGCGTCTAGCCGTGCTCATGCAAATAGGCTCCAATATCGGTCTACCAAGGTATGGGCTGAACTCTAGCATCTGACGGGCGGCTGCCATAGGCTCGAGTTTGGGGCTCGAATTCCCGTCTTCAATTCTGGCCGGAGGAAAGAGCTTTAGGGCGGACGATGTCAAGAAAGCGAAGCCTGAGAAAACCTCAACTCATTGTGAGACGCTTATCCCCTGCCCGGCCTGTAGGCTGGCTGGAATTCGGCTCATACCGCTGGCCGTGTGCGTTTGGGCGCGCTGGAATCAGTCCAAACAAAAAAGAAGGTGATGGCGCAACGCCGCGCGGGGTCTACGTGTTGCGGCGGGTGCTGTACCGGGCGGACAAAATCCAAAGGCCAATGACCGGGCTCGCCATCCAGCGCACGGCGCCCGATATGGGCTGGTGCGATGCGGTGGGGGACCGCAACTATAACCGGAAAATCCGCCATCCCTATCCGGTGAGCGCTGAACAACTCTGGCGCGACGATGAGCTCTACGATCTTGTCGTCGTGCTCAGCCACAATGAGCGGCCACGCATTCAAGGCCGTGGCAGCGCCGTGTTCATGCATGTTGCACGGCCTGGTTTTCGCCCGACCGAAGGCTGCATTGCGCTGCGGAAATCTGATTTGAGAAAATTGCTTAAGCGCGCGGGCCGGCAAGCAAAGATCCGCATCACATAAAAAATGGCCCGAGGCTTTCGCTCCGGGCCAAGTCACTGAGCACGTCTAGGGGAAGTAAGAGTGCCCGGGAGTACCTCAAGGGCTGGCGGCTTTGCAACCGCCAGCTCCTGTTGTGAACTTAGTAATTGTAAGCGCGTTCGCCGTGATCGGTGATGTCGAGGCCTTCACGCTCTTTCTCCTCGACTGGGCGCAAGCCAACAAGAATATCGACGAGCTTGTAGAGGATCAGCGAGCCGAGGCCGCTCCACAGCAAGGTCATGCCGACAGCTTTGCCCTGCGAGGTCAGCTGCGTGATCATGTCGTAAGCCGCAACAACGCCCTCACCTGGTTTGGCCGAATAGTCGAGAATGCCTTGGCCGCCGAACGCCGGATTGACCAGGATGCCAGTTCCGAGCGCGCCTATAATGCCGCCGATGCAGTGAACACCGAAGACATCGAGCGAGTCATCATAACCAAACGCGTTTTTGACGCCCGTGGCGAAGATCGAGCAGACGATACCCGCGACAATGCCGAGGATGATCGAGCCGCCGATGCCAGCAAAGCCGCAAGCCGGTGTAATGGCAACTAGCCCAGCAACGACGCCCGACATCAGGCCAAGCAACGAGGGCTTGCCCTTGACAATCCATTCCCAGCACATCCAGGCAAGGCCCGCCGCAGCGGTTGCGAGGAAGGTGTTGATCATGGCGACGCCGGCAACGCCGTTGGCTTCAAGGTTGGAACCAACGTTGAAACCAAACCAGCCCACCCACAGCAAACCCGTGCCGATGAACGACATGGTCAGCGAGTGTGGCGGCATAGCTTCGCGGCCATAACCAACGCGCTTGCCCATGACGAGGCAGCCCATGAGGCCGGCAATGCCCGCGTTAATGTGCACGACGGTGCCGCCTGCAAAGTCGATGGCGCCCCACTGGAAGGCCTGACCGGCATCCAGATTGACGGCATCAAGTGCGTCTTTGCCCTTCTTGGCGGCGGCGGCGATGGCATCGGGACCTGCCCAGTACCAGACCATATGCGCGATCGGGAAGTAGATCAGCGTGACCCACAAGATCATAAACAACATCAAGGCCGAAAACTTAACGCGTTCAGCAAAGGCGCCGACGATCAAGCACGGTGTGATGCACGCAAAGGTCATCTGGAAGACGATGTAGACGTATTCAGGAATGACCACGCCATTTGAGAATGTTGCTGCCACTGAGTTGGCATCGACGCCCGACAACAAGACTTTCGAAAACCCGCCAACCCAGTTGTTGAGCGAGCCGCCGTTGGTGAAGGTCATAGAGTATCCATAGAGATACCAAATGATCGCCGTGATGCAGAGCGTGGCCAGAATCTGCATCAAGACCGAAAGCATGTTCTTACTACGCACAAGACCGCCGTAAAACAGCGCCAATCCTGGCACCGTCATCAGCAGCACGAGCACACTGGACGAGATCATAAAGGCCGTGTCGCCCTTATTAGGGACAGGGGCAGCGGCGGCTGCAGGAGCCGCAGCCGGTGTAGCGGCAGCTGCTGCATCTTTTACAGCTGTCGCAGCATCCTTAGCAGCGTCTGGTGCAGCCGCAGCTGCATCCTTCACAGCGTTGGCAGCGTCTTGCGCAAAGGCGGGGTCGATTGCCAGCGCAATCACACCAAGGGCCCCCAAGCCCAAAGCGATGCGCGGTAAAAGTCGTGACGTCATGTTTTATGCTCCCGTTTGGAAACTCGAATAATGTTGGAAGGGATGAGATCAGAGCGCATTGTCGTCGGATTCGCCTGTGCGGATGCGTACGGTGTGTTCAACGCTCGAGACAAATATCTTGCCGTCTCCGATCTGGCCGGTCTTGGCGGCGCGCTGAATGGCGGCCAAGGCCTTATCAACTTGCGCCGAGCTGACAACCACTTCGATCTTGATCTTCGGCAGAAAGCTCACGGCGTATTCAGCGCCGCGGTAGATTTCGGTGTGGCCCTTCTGGCGGCCGTAACCTTTGACCTCGG
>JAYTQI010000310.1:0-20779 GCA_043746825.1 Hyphomicrobium sp.
GTTGAAGAGGTCCGCGAAGCCCACGCTTGGCTCAAGTCCACCAGTGATTTGCCATTGACGTACAAAGGTTTCGTGGAAGGCGATCAAATTGGGCAAGGCGCGGTTGATGTGGTCGTCGTTGAAGGCTTTGCGGGCAACATCGCGCTCAAGACCGCAGAAGGCACCGCACGCCAGATCGGCACCTACCTCAAAGGGGCGATGACAAGCTCGCTTGTGACAAAGATCGGCGCTGCACTAGCGCGCGGCGGCTTCCGGACGTTGAAAGAAAAGATGGATCCTCGCCGCGTCAACGGCGGGACTTTTCTTGGTCTCAAAGGTATCGCGGTCAAAAGTCACGGCGGCACGGATGCCTACGGATTTGCGAGTGCCGTCGATCTCGCTTATGAAATGGCGCAATCGGGGCTGATCGAGCGGCTTTCCGCCGATCTTGACAAATTCCACCATAAGCTCGCGTCTACGGTTGCTGTTGAGGCCGCACCTGCCCATGTGCGCTTACAGGTTTCAGGAGGGCAATAGCGTGGCCGTCAATAGATCCGTCATTCGCGGCGTTGGGGCGTGCTTACCGAAGCGCATCATGACCAACGATGATCTGGCCAAAATCATTGATACGTCAGATGACTGGATCAGGGAGCGTTCAGGCATTCGTCAGCGCCACATTGCAGGCGACAATGAATTGACCTCTGATCTCGGCACTGGTGCTGCGAAACAGGCACTGATCCGCGCAGGCATCGACCCCGTCGATATCGATCTCGTCATTTGCGCCACCGCCACACCCGACCGGACGTTTCCGGCAACGGCGGTGCGCATTCAAAATGCTCTCGGTGTCACCAAGGGTGCGGCCTTCGATGTCCAGGCAGTTTGCTCTGGATTTGTGTTTGCGCTGACGATTGCTGATAACTTTCTCAAGACCGGACAGTTCCAACGCGCTATCGTCATTGGCGCGGAGACGTTCTCGCGCATTCTTGACTGGACGGACCGCAGCACTTGCGTGTTGTTCGGCGATGGTGCCGGCGCTGTTGTGCTAGAGGCCCAGCCGCAACATGGCGGCATTGCGGATCGCGGAATTTTGGCGACGCGCATTCGCTCAGACGGGCGCTATGAAGACCTGCTCTATGTCGATGGCGGACCCGGCTCCACCAAGACGGTCGGTCATCTGCGTATGAATGGGCGGGAAGTTTTCCGTCATGCCGTGCAAAAAATCTCTGGCGTGATTGAGGAAACCTTGGTTATGACCGGCTTGGCAGCTGATGAGATCGACCTGTTTGTGCCTCATCAAGCCAATCAGCGCATCCTCGATGGCATCGCCAAGAAGCTTGGTGTGGCACCGGAAAAGATCGTCATGACGCTCGATAAACATGGCAATACATCTGCCGCGTCGATCCCGCTTGCCCTCAATCAGGCCTTTGAGGATCACCGTCTGAAGGAAGGCAGCCTCGTGCTGATGGAGGCGATGGGCGGCGGTTTTACCTGGGGCGCCGTGCTGGCACGCTGGTAACGCTATCTCGTTGTGCGCTGCAATAGAGAAAATACATGCGATTTCAGAAGGTTGTTGTTCTCCTCAGTTGACCGTAGCGCCTGCGCCCATTAGCATCCGCCCAAAAAAGCTGGCGTGGCAAATGGGAGAATACGCATGGGCGGGAAAACATTAACGCGGGCTGACCTCGCGGAGGCGGTCGTCGAAAAGGTTGGATTACCGCGCAACGAAAGCCAAGATTTGGTTGAACGGGTGTTGGATGAAATTTCAGGTAGCTTGGCAACAGGTGATTCCGTCAAGCTGTCGTCATTTGGGTCTTTTGGCATACGCCAAAAAGGCCAGCGCATTGGCCGTAATCCAAAGACTGGCAAAGAAGTGCCGATCACACCGCGCCGTGTCCTAGTGTTCAGGCCATCGAATATTATGAAGGACCGCATCAACAAAGGGCATGGCAAGCGGCGAGGAGAATAAGCCCGCAGAATAAGTATTGCATTACGGCGGGCCTCAAGAAGAGGGCATGAGGTCAAGCGATGAACAAATCGGTAGACGCATTCCGCACCATCGGTGAGGTGGCGGACGAATTAGATGTTCCGAAACATGTTTTGCGGTTCTGGGAGGGCAAGTTCCCGCAGATCCGCCCGATGAAGCGTGGCGGCGGCCGGAGATATTACCGCCCTGAAGACATGGAGCTACTGCGTGGTATCCGTCATTTGCTCCACGCCGAGGGTTACACCATCAAGGGCGTACAGAAGATCTTGCGCGAGAAAGGCGTTGAGCAGGTCAAGACGATTGTGCGCGCGGCGCTGGAAGTAAGTTCAACGCACGGCGGTAAACGTAAAGCGGCCAAGATTTTGGCGCGCGATGCCATGACCAAGCCAGCCACCCCAGTCGCGAGCGCCAGTAAAGCATCGCCGCCGACGGCCTCTGCGTCTCCGCAGCGGGCCACCCGCGACGTGATTGCAGCAGCGATCAAAGAACTCCAAATCTGCCGGGCGTTGCTTGTGGCTGTGCCGCTTGTCAAGAAAGCCGAAGACGAGCCGAAGCGCTTGCGCGCAGGACGCTCGTGACACAAGCGGGTGATAGTGCTCGTCATGTAAGGCTTATGCGCGATCTTGAACTTTGGCTTGTTGATCTGCAGTCTGCTTCAGGGGCGCTTGAAGTGCGCGAGCAGTGTTCGACGCTTCTCAGTAACGAAGAAAAGCAGCGCGCTGAAGCGATGGCGGCAAGGCCTGATGATCAGCGGTATTGGCGGGCTGCGCACATCGCGTTGCGGCTCTTGATCGCCCGCTGGGGCGGGATTGAGACCGCGCGAATGGCCTATAGCTTCTCGTCCATGGGCCGGCCTGAGATCGCGTGCGCAGCGTTTTCGTTCTCGCTCTCGCACGCTGGAGCGGCAGCACTCATCGGACTTGCGCCGCACGGCCCCATCGGCGTCGATCTTGAATTGCCGCGTCCGGTCAAAATTGACGAGGACAGGCTTCTCCAGATTGAAGAGCACGGACAGAGCTTGCTGCCCGGCGTGCCATTGCCGTCCGATCCCGAGCCTCGCTTTCTTCAAGCCTGGGTGCGCATTGAAGCCGCCGCCAAGGCCGAGGGCATCGGCGTTGGCCGGGCGCTGACCCGTATTGGTGTTATCGGCGGTGAAAAGGGCAGTCACGCCTCGACCATGACAAACGTTTTCGAGGTGCGTGATGTTTGCGCCGCTCCCGGGCTTTACGCCGCCGTAGCCGCCCCAAAACTGCCCGCAATTCTGCCGATCCAGAAATTTCCATGTGATCAAGCGGGCATCGCCGGACTGTTTGGTTAGGGTTGAAATAGTATAGACTGTTGATCGCCGTTGACCTTGGGCGCTCATGCAGGCAAAAGGGGCGCTTCGGAGCGTGGCGCAGCCTGGTAGCGCACTTGCCTGGGGGGCAAGGGGTCGCAGGTTCAAATCCTGTCGCTCCGACCAAATTCTAAACGCATTGGCGACGCGAAACGCTAGTTTCCGAGCGCAGCCAGAGGCACAAATCCCTTATCCCGCCCTCACGCCAACGCTATAAAGCGAGCGCCCTAAAAACTTGGGCAGATATGGCCCATTGGGCTCAAGGAGACCCATGTGAAGGACGATGCCGTTAATGTTCCCGCTGAGTGGGCGCCGCAGAAGGCGATTTGGACGGCGTGGCCCGCTGATCCTAACGAGTGGAACGGTGATCTGGCGAGCCCCCGTCATGACGTGGCGGCGATGGTGCGGGCGTTGAGCGGATCAAACAGCGCAATGAATAAAGTGCGCGTACTGGCGAAGGGCGCAGAAGCGTTGGCGTCAGCGCGCCGTGATTTGGGCAATGCCGCCGAGGTCGTTGCCGCCAACTACGGTGATATTTGGCTGCGTGATACGGGGCCGATTTTTGCGCGTGCAGGGGGGGCTCATGTGGCGTTGCGGTTTGCCACCAATAGTTGGGGCGGCAAATACGACCTGCCCGATGATGCGACAGTAGGCGACGATATCGCGCGCTTGGCGACGACGCCAATCCGCCGCTTTGAGTTTGTGCTCGAGGGCGGCGCCGTTGATCATGATGGTTCTGGAACTATTCTCACCACCCGCCAGACGCTTTTGAACCCCAACCGCAACGGCTGGATGAAAGCGGATGCCGAAGCCGCGCTCCACAAAGCTTTTGGGACCAAGAAAACGATTTGGATCGACGAAGGACTGCGCAACGATCATACCGACGGGCATATCGATAATATCGCGCGCTTTGTGGGGCCAGGGCGCGTTGTTTGCCAATCGCCCGCTGGGCCCGATGATCCCAATGCAGATACGTTGAACCAGATCGCGCACATTCTTGAGGGTGCCACAGACGCGCGCGGCCACAAGCTCGAGGTGGTGCGCATCCCTGGCGTTGGCTTGTACCGCAACGCCTTGGGCGATATCTCACCAGCTTCGCACATGAATTTCATCATCGGCAATGGGGTGGTTGTAGCGCCGGTTTATGGCACCGCGACGCAAGACGCGGCGCTGAAAGCCTTGCAGAAAGTATTTCTAGATCGCAAAGTTGTGGGCGTGTCATCGCGCGGCTTGCTCGGGTGCGGCACGGCGGGCGGCGGATCGTTTCACTGCATCACCCAACAGGAACCGGCTTGATGACCAAGCGCATGATCACGGTTGCGGCCATTCAGACGTCCTATGGGCATGATCTGATAGCCAACATCGCAAAAACTGAGGTGTTTGTCCGCGAGGCAGCCAAGCGCGGCGCGCAGGTAATCCTGCCGTCTGAACTCTTTCAGGGCATCTATTTTTGCTCGCGCCAAGACCCGAAGTGGTTTGAAACCGCTCATCCCGCGAAGGATCACCCGTGCGTGCTCGCCCTACAAAAGCTGGCGAAGTCTATGAAGGTCGTGATCCCCATTTCCTTCTTTGAGAAGGATGGCCCGCGCTATTACAACTCCGTGGCCATTGCAGACGCTGACGGCGAGATCCTCGGTGTCTATCGCAAGAGCCACATTCCCGATGGGCCCGGATATCAGGAAAAATACTACTTCCGCCCCGGTGATACCGGCTTCAAAGTCTGGAAGACCAAGCACGGCAATATCGGCGCCGGCATTTGCTGGGACCAGTGGTACCCTGAATGCGCGCGTGCCATGGTGCTGGCGGGCGCTGAAGTTCTGTTTTATCCAACCGCCATCGGTTCTGAGCCGTATAACAAGAACCTCGACACCCACAAGCAATGGCAGCGTGCGATGCAGGGACATGCTGTGTCCAATGCGGTGCCGGTTATCGCTGCCAATCGCATTGGGCTCGAAGACAATGATGGCGTGAAGCAGAATTTCTACGGCCATTCCTTCATCGCCAATGAAAGTGGCGAGCTGGTGAAGAGCTTTGGCGAAAAAGACGAAGGTGTTCTTGTTCATGCGTTTGACTTGGCCGAGATTGAAAGTTACCGCGCTGACTGGGGTTTTTTCCGCGACCGCCGCCCCGACCTTTACGGCAGGAGCATTATTTAGGTCCCCGTCTGAGCCGCGCCGTAAAAGCGGGCGAGCGCTTTGATGGACATGCCGCAACGGAATCCGGCAATGACGGCGATATTGCGCAACTGACAAAGCAATGGACCTCGGCGCACAAAGCGGCGAGCAGACGTTACCACCGCTTCAGGCCGCTTTTGGAAGAACCCAACGGAGCGAATTCTGTCCCGCAAAACGACGTCTTCAAGAAAGGGCCAGTCCGGTGCGCCGTCAATGGCATCGAAAACGCTTCTGCGCATAAAAAACGCTTGGTCGCCGAAGGTTGTGAATGAGGTTTCAAACCGGCTAAACCATTCGTAGATGCGCAACAATCGTGCTGGCTGGTCGAATTTGAGACGGAAGCAACCACCTGCAACAGCGTTATTAGATAGCGTGTTGCGAATAAGCGCTGCGGCGTTCGGGGGTAAGCGTGTATCGGCGTGCAAAATGACAACGTCAGAGGCTTTGGAAGTGCGGACTCCGGTATTAATCTGTGGTCCACGGCCGCATTTTGACTGAATGAACTGGACCTGAGGGAACGTGGCGACGATTGCCGCCGTATCGTCCGAGCTGCCGCCATCCGCCACAATAATCTCGTCAAATCCGGATTGCGACAATGTTTCTAAGAGTCCGCCGATTTGTTTGGCTTCGTTCAGCGCCGGGATAATAACGGCTATGCCATCGAAACGGTGATCCAACGGCTTCAGTCCCCTAGTCATGGCGTACATATTCTGCTGAAGCTGCCAGATGCGCTGCTGCCAATTCCGCCATGCGCTAAAGCGCTTCTTTGCCGCTCGGAGGCCGGACAGCATCGTCGTAACTGAGTTGCGCAGCGCCAATGAGAGGACCGCCCGCCCCCTGCTGAATAAGTACAGCGACTGACTGGGTGTTTGCTATCGGGATGCTGTTGCGGGGAACTTGGATCGACACTGCGGAACCATTCCATGTTCCAACCGGCTTCAGTGAGCGCACAATGTTATGGTAAACGAGGGTGTTACCTGAATTCTCTCCGCGCCCGATTTTGACACTTCCCTTGGTTTGTACTGTCGCAATAAGGACGGTGGCTGGGGCCGCATTCGCGCCACTAGGCGCCGCCGCAATGTCAATCTTGAGTACGCCCGCATCCCATCGCAATGACGTGGCAACGCTGCTAGCGGCATTGGAGGCTTGGCTAGAGGCAATCAGTTTGTCAATCTCGCTGCGAGAACTGCCAACCGCGTGGGCGCGGCCGTTGACGACAATCTGTGGCGTATAGACGTGCCCATCACCGCGTCCGCTGGCATAGTCGCGCTGGCGCTGGGAGTAAGCGGGATTGGCGAAGGTGTCTTTCCAGCCGAGACGGTCCCAGTAATCAACGGGCAAGCTGAGTGCGATCACGTTGCCGCTGGCGATGTATTTCTCAAGTAGCGCGTCAGCGGGTGGGCACGACGAGCAACCCTGGCTCGTGAACAATTCCAAGACGGGTTTGCTTTGCTGACTGCTTGCGGGCTGCGAACGGTCTGCGCTGAGCGCACTCGCAAGGGGGTAGCCAACGAAGACGATCCCACCCAATAGAATACCTGCGGCAAGTGCTTGTCGCATATTGCTCTCCTGGCATTGACTGCGTCTAAGAGAGCAGTCGCTGGCGGAAGGGCGAATGTTTCGCGGCGATCAAGCGCTGGCGATCACGCTTGCGTGATCAACTGATGTCCGCTTTTGCGGTTCGCCACTATGGCCTAGGTACACTGGCGCCGTAGGGCGCGGCGCGGGCTAGGGAGTCGCGCGTGCAACCGGCCTAGAAATCGTATTGGCAGCCAATCGTGAAAAAGAGATCATTTCAGGTTTCGCGGATCTTGTTTTCCTTAGTTTGCGTCGTGTGCGCGCTGGCGATCAGCAAGGCCTCCCAGATGGCAAACCCTCCCAGGTTTTGCTTGCTGTGGCAGTCAGCGCAAGCGCCGCTGCCAGTCGCTGGGATGTGACCGGACGCTGGTTTATCCGATGCCGTCGTGCTGTTGTGGCAGGTGACGTATTTGTCCGATCCGGCGAAACTTCGGGTCATCAAGGTACCACGCCATTCAATACCGGTGAACGGCGACGATACGCAGAACGACAGTCAAGGTCAGCAAGACAAACAACGGCACATGCAAGCGCCAGCGGCAACTCCGCCATCATTCTCTCAGCCAAGAGTGGCAACGATGAAGCTGTCACTCACCTAATTAACGCGTATGCAATTCTCGATCTCCGGAACGGACAAGGATACACGGCGCTCATGAATGCGGCGCGCGTAGGTCATGAACGAGCGGTTAAGGCTTTGCTGAGTGCGGGTGCGAACCTCAATCTGCGCAACAATAGCCGTGCGACGGCCTATGATAGTGCTCTGATCATTGGCCACCAAAATAATTGGCCAAAACCGTCACATGCATGACCAGCGCGTGAACTGTTTTGGCATGCTTCGTGCTTCTTTGTGTGGAGTTCCGGCAAAGAGGCCAAAAATGAGAAGCAAGAATTTTCAAGCGTATCTTGATAATATCAATCGCGTCGGTTTGGCTGAGCTTATTGACGATCACAGTCTTCGCATGCGCACAAACAAATTTCGCGCATCGTTGATTGCAAACCCTCTATCGGGACGGCCTTATGGGCGGCATATTCTGCAGATCACAGAATCGGTCTCATTCAACGCCGCCTGACGGCTCCAGTCTAACAAATATCGAATTATCCGGCCCGCACGCGACTCGCCTGCGGGCCATTTTAATTAGGTATCTTAACGATCGCGTGGCCGGATACGGGCTTCTCTTTGTGGAGGAAGGGGCTTCGCGCGTATGACGATGGTTGGCGTGCGTGACGGCATACCATTTGGCGCAGGTCCAAGTAGGCGTGGCGCCCTTCGCGCGAGTGGGGCCAGATGCGTGTGTGGCGTGTAGACGGGTCCAAGGTCCGCAACGATGCGGGCTTTTCTGATTTCGCGGACGTCGCCAGCCATCAAGCCCCAGACAATCCCCATCAGCAGGTAAAAGTGGCGCCAATGATCGCTGTCAATCAAAGCGCCCTCCAGGATGTTTGAGGCCAGCACGGCATAGACGATCAGAAATAGTGGGCGTGTCGCCGTGTTCTTCATCGCGTGTGCAAAGCCAAACACGAGTGTCGCCAAGCAGATGATGAAGTACATGAGGCCGCCCGGCCAGCCAGCATTGAGCATCATGCTGAGATAGACGTTGTGGGCTTCCTCGTGGTGGTAGAACGGCGAGAACTGATGCGCGCCGATGCCGAGCGGGTTCTCCAGTATGAGGTTGATAGCTTTTTCCTGGCCACCGAAGCGTCCTTCAGGGCCAACGTCGTAGGCTTGTGTGAGTGCTGTACGCTCGGACAGCAGCCGCGATACTGCGGCCGATTGCTGGGCTGCTGCCAGCACCAGTCCAAGGACGGCAGATCCTAAAATAACGAGTGCGGCCAGTTTAATGCGATCCAGATTGCGGCCCACTGTCAGCATATAGAGATAGCTATAGATTGCGATGGCAATGGCCGCCGCCGCCCAAGCACCGCGCGAAAAGCTGAACAGGATCCCAACAGTGAGAATGGCTGCGAGGATGAGGGGTAAGATCCCGCGCCGCAGCGGCCGGGTCAGCCACAGATGCAGAGCGGTAACGAGCCCGGTAATCAGAAACGGCCCATAAACATTGGGATCTTTGAAGGCGCCCGCAGCGCGGCTATACCTGGTGAAGAGTTCAAAGGCACCCGGAAAGAGATCAAGATACCCGGCTATGCCGAGGATCGCGGCGCACACGCTCGCCGTCAGCATGGCGTTTAGAATGAGGGCAGTATGCGGGCCGGGCCGCTTGGCTACAAACAACGCGAATATGAAGCATGAGCCGTAGAGGTAGAACGAGACGGAGTTATGAACGGCCGCTTCTATGAGCGACTGCGGGGCTTGAAGAGCGCTGAGATAGCCAAAGGCTGCGGTCGCGATCCACAGCGAAAATCCGGCAGTGAGGGCTGGCTTCCAGGCGGCGAGCCCGATCACCGGCAGAAGGATGAACAGTCCAACTGTCAGCAAATCGACTGGGGCTGGTTCGGTGAACACGATGCAGCTTGAGGCGACCGTCAGCCAAACAAGGACGAGGGCCAATTGGTGGGCAGCGCTTTTCTTAGGGCCGCGATCAGTCTTGCGCCGCAATGGCGAAAAGTGAGTTGTGAGCGCTTGTGCCATGCCAATGCCTCAGGCGATGACAGGTTCGTGGACGCGCCAATGCGGGCTTTCAGTCACAATTTTTGTGGTAGCTAGCGGGGCGATGCCCCACACCATCGCCATCAACAGGTAGAAGTGGCGCCAATGGTCGGTGTCAATGATAACCCCCTCAAAAGCGTTCGCAGAAAATGCCGCGACGGCGATGAGGATTAGAGGCTGCGCGGGCGTGCGCTGGAAGCAGGCGGCGAGCCCAATCAGCAGAGTCGAAGCGACAGCGATAACGTAAAGGCCAGCACCCAGCCAACCCGCGTTAAGCGGCATGCTGAGATAGACGTTGTGCGGCTCTTCGTGATGATGCACAAGCGCGAACTGACCAGCGCCAATACCGAGCGGATTTTCCAGAATAAGCCCATAGGCTTTTTCTTGGCCGCCAAAGCGGCCTTCAGGGCCGATGTCATAGCTCTGCGCAACACTGGCGCGATCCGCAACGAGGCTTGCGACCTTGTCGATTTGCAGCGCACTGCCGACCAAGCCTGCAAACAATACGGCACCGCAAATCGCCAGCATCGCAATTTTCTGCCGCCGCCCATTGCTCACGGCAGTTAAGAACGCGAGACCTGCGTAGAGAGCAAGCGCGACCAGCAAATTCATCCACGCACCGCGCGAGAAGCTCAAGAACACGCCGAGCGCCAGAAAGACTGCCAGCGCCAACGGCGGCAACGCCCGTTTCAGGGGGCGCTCAAGAGCTGAATGGATGGCGTACAGAAAAGCAGGGACGAGAAAGGGCCCGAACACGTTCGGGTCCTTGAATGTTCCCGATGCCCGGCCAAATTTTGTGAAGCTGTCCGAGCCGGGGGCTAGGTCGAAATAGCCAATGACGCCAGCTGCTGCGGCCATTGTGGCAGCAACGGTCAATCCATTGAAGATCAATTTGGTGTGTGCTTCAGGTTTTACGGCGATGAAGCCCGCAAGCACAAATGCCGCGCCGTAAAGATACAGCGAAACGAGGGTGTGGCTGACGGCTTTGTCCATCTCAAATGCGGCGGTCGCGGAAATCAAGCCAAAAGCCGCTGCACCGGCCAAAATCATCATGAGACAAGCCGCCGGTGCTGTGAAACGGACTAGCCCGACGGCGGGTAGCAACACAATCAAAGCAACGGTAAACGCGTCGGTCGGGCAGGGCTCGGAAAACACAAAACCGCTGGTCGCCATGGTCAGCCAAACCAGGGTCAGCGCCAGGTTATGAACAGCGCTGCGATGTGACATGCGCTCGCGCAGAAGTTCGATCACGTTTACCATTTGTCCTGACATGAAACGTTCACTCACCTTCGTCCGGATTTGCTCTCGGACGATGCAAGGATTGGACCTTCTGGGTGCAGCTTTGCGTTAGTAAGCGTTGTCAGATTTGAGAAGCGACCCTGGGGTCTTGAGCAGGATGTAAAGGTCGAAGAAAACGCTCCAGTTCTCGATGTAATAGAGATCGTGCTCGACGCGCTTTTGGATCTTCTCCTCGGTATCGGTCTCGCCACGCCAACCGTTAATTTGTGCCCAGCCCGTGATGCCGGGTTTAACCTTGTGGCGCGCGAAATACCCATCCACGACTTCGCCGTAGAGCTGTGTTCCAGCTTTGGCCTGGACAGCGTGGGGGCGCGGTCCAACCAGGGACAAGTTGCCTTTGAGGACATTAAAGAGCTGCGGCAACTCATCAAGGCTGGTCTTGCGGATAATGCGGCCAACGCGAGTGACGCGCAGATCACCCTTGGTGACCAGCTTTGTGGCGGCGGCGTCGCAACGGTCAGTATACATCGAGCGGAACTTGTAAACTTCTATCAGCTCGTTGTTGAAACCGTAGCGCTTCTGGCGGAACAGTGCGGGGCCACGGCTCTCCATTTTGACGGCGAGTGCAACCAGCACCATCACAGGCGCCAGTAGGATAAGTGCCGCAGTTCCGACGGTCTTGTCGAACAACCACTTGGAGACCGTGCCCCAGTCGGCAATCGGCTTCTCGTAAAGATCGATCATGGCGACCGAGCCAACGTGAGAATAAGTGCGCGGTGAAAACCGCAGACCCGTCGCGCGGGCTGGTAATTTAATGTCGGCGGGCAGCACGGACAGACGTTTGACGACGCTTGTGACGCGGTCTTCAGCGGCCAGTGGAAGGGCCACAATCACGAGGTCAAGGCGGGTCGAGCGGCTCATGGCAATGAGATCTTCAAGGCCGCCGAGACGCGGATATCCAGCAATGAGGCGGGGCGCACGGTCATCGTCGCGATCATCGAAAACACCAGCAATACGGACCATTCCGTCGTGGTCGGCCTCAAGCTGCGTGATGAGGTCTTCGGTCACAGCGCCTGTGCCGTAGATCACGGCGCGAAGGTATAGACGGCCATTTTTGGCAAGACTGCGCATCGTCCAAGCAACAAGCAAACGCTCGCCGACAAGGGCCGCCGCGCCTGCTACGAACCAAGTGGCAAGCCAAACGCGCGAGACGTCTGCGCCGATCTTGAGCAAAAAGATGCCGACAATCAGGATCGTAAACGCCAGGCTCCATCCGAGCACGACGCTTGGCATCTTTTTCACGAACGATGAAAAGACACGCTGGCCGTAGAGACCGAGAAGCTCGAAGCTGAGAACAGTCACAAGGCTGGTCGCAAGTATTGCCGCGATGTAGCGCGGGTTTTGCGCCACGTAGGTTTCGTTGATGTAGAGAACAGCAATGACCAGGCCAGTGATTGCCACAACAGCGAAGTCCGCTAAGCGCACGAGACCGCGCACGACAACGGGTGAAACGCTGCTTGCATTAGAAGCGGCGTTGTTGTCCGAGAGGCGGGGCACTCCAGCCGCAAGCATGACAGGCGTGGGCGCCTCTTTTGGGGCCTCGAAGACGCGTGTGTCTGCGGATGTGACTTTGAGTGATGAAGACATTTACCGGCAACTCGCGAACTGGACATTTCTAGCGTAGCTGACGGTGGGTAAGCACCGAGCGTGCCAGAGAAGGTTAACGATTGTCCAAAGCGGGTCTATTCGGCGGCTATGGTTAGCGGCGGGCGGCGGCGTAAAAATCAAGAATGGCAGATGTCATGCCAGCGACCGTAAATTTGGCTTTGACGTTGGATCTGAGGCGCTGGGCCTTGGCCAGGGCACCGGCGGGGTCATCGAGTGCGTCCCGCATAGCGGCCGCTAGTGAGGCAGCATTGCCCGGACGGATCAGGGTGGTATCGGTTTCTGCGACAATTTCACGGATGCCGCCAACATCTGTGGAAATTAATGGTATTTGTGCCGCCGCCGCTTCCAGCACAACGTAAGGGAAGCTTTCAGCCAAAGACGGGACGACCATGATGCGTCCGAGGCCAAAGGCCTGACGTGCAGGCAGAGCGCCTGTAAATTTAATTGTTTTAGTGAGTCCAAGTTGGTTGCTGAGCCCAACGAGGCGCTCCTGGTCCGGGCCGGAGCCAACAATAGTTGCCGTCACGGCGCTTTCTTTTCTGACGTGAGCAAGCGCTTCGAGCAGAATGTCGATACCCTTGATTGTGCGCAACTCGCCAATAAATAGAAAATCAGAGGCGCCGGTCTCAAGTTTCTGGAGCTCGAAGTCAGCTGGCTGTAAACCATTGGGAATGATCCGCTGCGGTGTGTCTCCATGACCAACACGATCAGCATAAACACGGGCCGCATAGGCACTTTCGAAAATCAGGCCGTCCGAATAGTTTTCAAGCACGCGCTCGATTTTGAGAAAGATCGTGGACTGAACAGATCCAGGCCGGTAATTCAGGCTGCCGCCATGGGGGGTATAGAAGGCTTTGACAGCTTGGCCCCCTTTGCGCAATTGCCGTGCTGACAGGCGCGTATAGACCCCGCCCTTTGATCCGTGCCCATGCAACACATCGAGGTTAAGGGGCCGGGTATGGGCAAAAACGGACCGGTACGCGTCGAAATCGCCAACACCCGGCTGGCGGCTCATGGGCACGCGGATGATGCCGATTTTGAGATGAGGTGCAAGGGTCGCGAACTTTTGCGCTGTCAAGCGGTCTTCTACATTGCTGTCAGCCAGAATGCCGACCTCATGACCGCGCGCTGCTTGTTCGGCCGCGAGATCGAGAACGTGACGGAACAGGCCGCCAACCGGTGCTCGCAGGACGTGGAGGATTCGCATGCATTAAGGCCCCGGCAAATAAAAGCTCAGAGCATCATTCGGTCTCAGAAGAATCTTTCGAACACGTAAACCGTGTCACCTGGTTTCACGACGTAGTCGCCAGGTGCCTCGATTTGTTCGACAAAGCCGTTAATGCGGCGTTTGATACGGAATTTGCGGTCGCTGGCGCGTTCAGAATAGCCGCCAGCAATTGCAATCGCTGTTTCAACCGTCATGCCCGAGACATAGGGGTACTGCCCGCCGGTGCGGACTTCGCCGTAGATGAAGAATGGGCGGTTTTGCTGAATATCGACGGTGACCTGCGGGTCCTTGACGAACTCGGCGCCAAGCCGCGAGCGAATGACATGCTGCAGTTCGCTGGTGGTCTTTGCGCGGGTATTGATCTCGCCGATCAGCGGCACGGCGATCTTGCCGTCATGATCAACAACGTAAAGGCGCGATAAGTTGGGCTGGCCATAGACGAAGATGCGCAGGCGGTCGCCGGTATCAAGGAGATAGGGGCCGTCTGTATCTGCAACAGCCTGAGGTCCTACGACAGCGGCGGGTGGATTCTGCGGTTCACCCCAGGCAGTCTGGACGACAGCGGTACCACCAGAGGATGGGAAAGCCGAGTCACGAAGAATGGGCGGGGCCATCGGCACTGGATAGCCATCGACAATCGGAGCGGCGGCCTCTCCAACAGAAGCACCGGTTCCGTCTTTGACGGAGCCTTGGGCTTCCTCTGCAACCTGCGCGTCGGCGACGGTCATTTCCTCGCTCAAATGGGCGCAGCCCGAGAGCGCGAGAACAGACACGGCGGCAAGTAACCTAAAGCGCACTGACATGGTGACACTCATCCCAACTAAAGAAACCGAACTGAGGTCATCCTAGCTGGGGAGTGTTAAAAAAATCTGACCACGTGCATTTTTTTGGTACGCTTAAGGAGTTGCTAACCGGCGCACTCTTTAATTCCGAATCAAGAATTCATCCTTCGCCAGAGTGACCCATGCCCGCAAAGCCCGCCGCCTCACCAGATGATATCGAGATGTCCTCTATATTGGGGGCAATAAAAATGAGTCTGCCAAAGACAGTCGCAATCAGCGGACTTCTTGGCGCTTTGACTTATGGGGCGCTGACGATGATCGCGCCTAAATATCAGAGTCAGGCGGAACTTGCGATTGTCGCCAAGACGCCGACAGGAGTGTTTGGGGATCCCAAAGCCTCAAGCGTGGGGCCAGATTCGACCAAAACTGATCAATCAGCCATCAACACACATGTTCGCGCGCTTCAATCGCCCGATCTCTTCGCCAAGGTGGCGGACGATCTGAAGCTGAAGGATATAGCCGAATTCAATAGCGCGCTTGGCCCCGTTGATATGGCCGATACCATTTTTCGCTTGATCGGCATGGGCGGCCCGCGCGCCGGTGAAACCGAGACCGACCGGGTTCTCAATGCCCTGAAAAATCAGCTTGAAGTTTACACGGCCAAGGAAAGCCGTTTCATCGCCATCCGTTCAACAGCAACTGATCCGGCGCTATCCGCTGAAATTTCCAACCATCTCTATGATCTTTATCGCGAGAAGCTCGCCGCTGATACTGTGAAGGAGACGGATGATCAGCAGAAGGTCATGGAAACTAAGATTGAGAAGCTAAAGCCTGAAGTGGCGGCGGTCGAAACCGAGGCCGAACGCTATCGTGGCCAAATCAACTCATTCAAGGGCGGCAACCAGAATACCGGTCTCAACGAGCAGCAGTTGTCAGAACTGACCGCCGAGTTGACGCGCACGCGCGCGACACGCGGTGAAGCGGAAGCCCGCGCTAAATCAGCGCGCGAAATGATGAAAGCTGGCAGTGGCGACGCTCTGCCCGATGTTCAAAAATCTCCTCTCATCCAAAACCTCGTGCAACAGCGTGTTCGGCTGGAACGGCAAATATCTGAGCTTTCAGCAAGCCTTCTTCCCGGACACCCCCGCATGCGTCAGTTACAGGGTGATCTTGCCGGTTTGAAAGGCCAGCTGACGGGTGAAATCGCGAAGCTCGTCGATAGTCTCGATAAGGAGGCCAAGGTTGCGTTAGGCCGCGAGGACTCGATCAAGAAAAGTCTTGAGGAGCTGAAATCTAAGGTCGTAAGCAATGCACCGGAAGAAGCCAAGCTGCGCGAACTTGAAGCCAACGCCAAGGCTAAGAGAACAGAACTTGAGAGCCTGCAATCGCAGCTCGAATCCAATCGCAAGAAGCTTGATACCCGCGCCCAGCCGGTCGAAGCCCAGCTCATCTCGAAGGCTCAAGCCGCGAGCGTGCCGATTTTTCCAAAGAAGCTGCCTAATGCTGCATTAGTGACGTTTGCGTCGCTTCTTCTCGGCACATTCTGGACCATTACGAAAGCCCTGTTCTCTGGCGCGCGCAGTGGCGGGGCGGGACCGGCCAACCGGAAGTATGAGCCTAGTGCCGCTAACGGCCGGGCCGAACCAGCCCTTGTAATGACAGCAATAGAACGCGACACGGCCCGGGCTGCTACGGTTGCCGCCTCGGCTGCTTCAGAAACACTTACGACAATCGCAGACCTCTCTTCGCGATTGGGCAAAAAAGTTTCAGCACAAGGCGGGCATCGCACCCTCGTGACTGGCGAAACGATGACTGTACAGGCGGGTCCTGAGGCCATCGAGCTTGCAAAAGTTTTGGCGAGTGATGGGGCACAAGTCATCCTGATCGATTGGAGCCCCTCGGGCGAAGGGCTTTCGAGCATCGTCGGTACGGGCGGTGGCAAAGGGCTGACCGAGATTCTACTGGGCGAAATCAGTTTCGAGGACGCAGTCAAACGCGTTCCGGCAAGCGACGTTCACTTTATTAGCTGCGGCGCTGCACTCGACGACGTCGATGATGATATTGATCCTGATCAGCTCAATCTCGTGCTTGACGCCCTTGATGAAGCCTACGACCACATCATCGTCGCTGGATCGCATGATGATGCGCGTCACCTGTTTGAGGCCATACAGGGCCGGTTTGACACCGGCGTTCTGGTTGCCGACGAGGGCAAACGCATCAAAATGCGTGCCGATGCGCCGGGCACATTCCTCGGCTTTGAAGTTGCCGATATTGACGTGATACATTTTGAGCGGGCGGGTACGCCAGCGGCGTCCAACCTGCGTGTTCAGCGCGTGACAACGAAGGCCAGTAGCGAAGTCCGGCCGGTATAACCGGCCGCGCTGGCCTGAAGGTTTTGGTTTCAAGTGACGCAAAGATGAATGCGTTAACGATGCGGCGCACGCGGTGAGGCAAGGCGCACAAATTTTGCATTTGGACTGTCAAAGGGCGGCGGCAGCTCCATTGCCCCGTCATAATGGAACACAGGACGAAGCTTTTTCTGCATGGGCCGACACTCGACCAAGTTCCTAAAAGCGGTTCTCGCCACCCTGCACTATACGGGGGCACACCGTCTTATTGCGCCGTTCACAGGCGGAAACGGCGTGATTTTCATGCTGCATCAGGTGACGCCAGAGGCCCCCAGGCCGTTTGATCCCAACGGTATTCTGAAAGTCACGCCGGAATTTCTCGAAACCGTTTTGACACACGTGCGTGATGCCGGGTTCGAATTCATATCTATGGACGATGTCCCGGAGCGGTTAAAGAACCCTGGCGGGACCCGGCCTTTTGCTGCCTTCACGCTTGACGACGGATATAGAGACAACCGTGAACATGCGTTTCCATTGTTCAAGCGCTATGGGGTGCCATTTACCATTTATGTGCCATCAGATTTCGGCGATGGCAATGGCGACTTGTGGTGGCTGGTGCTGGAGGAAGCGATCCGTCGCGCGGCGTCATTCGAAATTGATATGGATGGGACGCTCCGTACCTTTAGTCTGGAGACAGCGAATGAAAAAACCGCGGCTTACCAAGAGATCTACTGGTGGCTGAGGGGGCTGCCAGAAGTCCGGGCGCGTGCGGTCGCGCAGCGATTGGCGCGTGAAGCCGGGTTTGATTTTTTACATCTATGCCGCGATCTCATCATGAATTGGGATGAGCTCAGAGACTTTGCCAAAGATCCCCTTGTGACTGTTGGCGCCCATACAAATACACATTTTTCTCTGGCGAAACTCCCAGCCGTCAAGGCAGAAAAAGAGATCGTAGAAAGTATCGCCCGTATTGAAGCTGAATTCGGACAGCCTTGCCGCCACTTTAGCTATCCTTACGGCGATGAGACGGCGGCGGGCGAACGCGAATTTGAAATCGTCTCTGGGCTCGGGATGGCGACGGCGGTTACGACCCGTAAAGGGCTGTTGCACGCCAATGATGCCAACCGGCTTTCAGCCCTGCCGCGTTTATCTCTCAATGGCGATTTCCAGGATGTGCGATATCTCAAGGTTCTGTTGTCGGGGGCGCCATTCGCTTTCTGGAACGCGCTACAGAAACGGCCTTTGAATGAACTGACAGCGGCCAGTCTTGGGTGAAACCGAAAAAGGCCGTGCGTGAAACCAATTAAGGTCCGGGCTTTTGCATCCATTTGATCAAGATGCTGGCCGGAAGCACCCATAGCAGACCGGCGACGATATAGTAGCCGAGCTCCGCAATCTTGCTGGCGTTATTGACCTGCAGCACCACGGCTGCAAACATTGCCAACAGTGCATAGATGCTCACAAATATGATGAGCGCAAAGGTGCCAGCGAGCTTTCGGGTGCGTTGGGTCATGCGCTGTCTATAGTCGGCATGACCTGACTACCGCAATACGCGTGAGCCGCGCCCGATAGGCGCATTGCGAAACATGCTTGTCCACGTTTATCTGAGCGGGCGCAGGATTGCGCTGGTTTGGAAAAGGGATGAAGGGCCGTGCACAGCACAGCATCCGCATGTATTGGCGCGGATAGCCGCGCCGAAGCTTTCAGTCGTGCTGTCGAAGTCTGGTTGTGGGCGATTGCGAGCCTAGTGTTTGCCATGATCGTCGTCGGTGGTGCGACACGGCTGACGGACAGCGGGTTATCGATCACCGAATGGCAGCCCTTGCTTGGTGCCATTCCGCCGCTCAATGACGCGGACTGGCAATTGGCATTCGAGAAGTATAAGCAGATTCCGCAGTACGCCCTTGTCAATAAGGGCATGGCGCTGGCTGACTTTAAATTCATCTATTGGTGGGAATGGAGTCACAGGCTTCTTGGCCGCTTAATCGGTGTGGTCTTTGCCCTGCCATTTTTATTTTTCTGGGCTACGGGGCGGCTGCGCAACGGTCTCGTGGCCAAACTTGCTGCTGTACTGGCTCTGGGCGGGCTGCAAGGCGCAATTGGCTGGTACATGGTGAAATCAGGCCTCGCCGATCGCGTCTCGGTCAGTCAGTACCGTTTAGCCCTTCATCTTGCCACGGCCTTTGCAATTCTCGGCCTTGTCGTATGGCTTGCGCGCGATCAAGCTCTCTCCCGCGCCACCATTTCGGGAGATGCCGCATCGCCTGCGATCAAAAGACGGGCGGCGTGGCTGGTGGCGCTCGTCGGGCTGCAAGTCGTGCTCGGTGCCTTCGTTGCGGGCTTGCGCGCTGGGCTCGTCTACAATACCTGGCCGGCAATGAATGGTGCGTGGGTGCCAGACGGCATGTGGAAAATCCAGCCGCTCATTTTCAACCTGTTTGAGACCATTGAAACAGTGCAGTTCAATCATCGCATTGTGGCCTACCTCGTCAGTCTTGCCGCACTGTATCACGCCTACAGGATTTCGCAGACGCTGGCTGATTTGCGCATCCGGCGCACCGGTTTTGTGCTTCTCGGTGTGGTCTCCGCGCAGATGGCTTTAGGCATAATGACACTTCTTTTCCAGGTGCCGCTCGGTCTTGGGCTGATGCATCAGGCCGGGGCCGCCATCGTACTGATCATCGCGGTCTGGCATCTGCACGCGGCGCGGCGTGCCGGCTTAAGCGCCTATCGCTAAGCAAGACCCAACATCAGTTTGACGTTTTGAACAGCAGCACCTGCGGCGCCTTTGCCGAGATTGTCGAGACGGGCGACAAGGACGGCATGGCCAAGAGCGGCTTTGCCAAATACGTAAAGTTCAAGATTATCAGTGCTGTTTAGAGCGAGGGCATCGAGCCGCGTCAGCTTCGCGCCATCTTTGATAACGCTGACATTGGGCGCAGCTTCGTAATGCGCTTCAAGAGCCCGCTCTAGATCTTGGGGTGTGGGCTGACCTGGCAAAGTTTCGAGATGTAGTGGTATCGAGACCAGCATGCCCTGACGGAAGTTACCAACGCTTGGCACAAAAACCGGCCGCCGGTCGAGGCGGGCGTAGGCCATCAACTCAGGCACATGCTTATGTTCAAGGCCAAGGCCGTATAGCTCGAATGCTGGCGCAGAGCCTGCCTCATAAGCTTCAATCATGCTTCTACCGCCACCCGAATATCCCGAGACCGCGTTGACGGTGACCGGGTAATCAGCGGGGATGAGTCCGGCGTCGATGAGGGGGCGCAGGAGCGCGATGGCGCCGGTTGCATAGCAACCAGGATTTGCAACGCGTTTGGCCTTGGCTATGGCCTCCGCTTGTTCGCCGTCAAGTTCAGCAAAGCCGTACACCCATCCAGGCGCAACGCGGTGCGCGGTTGAGGCATCAATAATTTTCGGCGCGTCTTGCCCCAGTTCTTCGGCAAGTGCGACCGCGTCTTTGGCAGCGTCATCGGGTAGGCAGAGAACAACAAGGTCGGCGTCCCGCATCATGGCTTTGCGGGCTACGGCATCTTTCCTCAGTTTCGGATCAATACTTTTCGTTTCTAGCCCTTTGACCGCCGCCAAGCGGTCGCGGATTTCGAGTCCTGTGGTGCCGGCTTCGCCATCAATGAAAACAGCAAGAAGCTTGGTCGATGCGGGGGCTGTTATGTTTTTTGCCGCCATGTCAGTGACTTACCGTAGGTGTACCGATGTTGAGCTTCATTTTGATGGCATCGAGAATGGTTTCCTGGCAGCCAACACCGTAAGTTGCGCACACCACGGCGTGACTGCCGCGATAAATCATGTCGATGGCGACAAACAAAATAATCGCGAGACCCAACCAGGCAATCCAGG
>JAYTQI010000311.1:0-3798 GCA_043746825.1 Hyphomicrobium sp.
CTACGCAACATGCATCTCGTCGTATGGTATTCAGCTTGGTTGTCAGCCAGCTTCACACTCATCCTGGTCAATCGCATTCTGTCAGGCATGATTCTGGCCAAACTTGCGAACGATGGCCGCTTTGACAAGCGCGTTGCCGTGTTCGGAGCAGGACCCATCGCCCGCCGCGTTCACGACTATCTGAAGGCTCCTGGCCTCGGCGTTTATTTCGCCGGCGTCTTCGATGACCGCGCGGGCCAAGAACGCCTCAACCCAGAGGGCTTAGAGGTCGCTGGTAAAATTGACGACCTTGTTGCGCATTGCCGGGCCGGCAAGATCGACCAGATTATCGTTGCGTTGCCGCAAGCCGCCGACCAGCGCATTGCCGACGTGATCAAACAGTTCGACCGCCTGCCCGTTTCAACCCACATCGTCACGCACATCTCCTCTGATCTTCTCGACACAGGCGTGGTGCACAATGTCTCGCAGCTTGGCCCCATCGGCCTCCTCGACGTAAAAAAAAAGCGCTAACCGGCTGGTTGCCCATAACCAAGCGTCTTGAAGATATTATCCTTGGCAGCGCGTTACTTGCCGCGACAGCGCCACTCTGGCCGTTGATTGCTTTGGCCATCAAGATTGAGAGCCCGGGTCCGGTCTTTTTCCGCCAACGCCGCCGTGGCCGCTACCAGCAAGTTATCCAGGTTCTCAAATTCCGGACTATGAGCGTCATGGAAGATGGCAGCGACGTTCGCCAAGCCATAGCTGGCGACAGCCGCGTCACATGCATCGGCCGCATATTGCGGCGCACGAGCCTCGATGAGTTGCCGCAGGTTCTCAATGTTCTCAAAGGCGAGATGTCGCTGGTCGGGCCGCGCCCGCATGCCTTGGCTCATGACGAAGAATTCACCCGCCTTCTCGATATGTATCCTGATCGTCATCAAATGCGCCCTGGCATAACTGGCCTGGCGCAGGTCACGGGCTTCAGAGGCTCGACAGCCGCACCCGGCAGCATTGAAGCCCGGGTCGAAGCCGATCTTGATTACATAAAATCGTGGTCAATCTGGCTTGATCTGAAAATTCTCTACCGGACATTCGCAACCGTTATCACCGGCGAAAACGCCGACTAACGCCTAAAAATCGCTATTGACTCTTCGCCGGACACGCACGATGGCTTCGCGAAAAAAATTACGAGCGCCACTGCCGGTCATCATTTTGATCATCGCCTTCCTGTGCCCGACTGAATTCTCACTTTATCTTGGGGGCTTGAGGCTGCCACCTCACCGCGTTGCGCTTATTCTGCTTTTTCCACTCGCCATCTGGCGGCTCCTAACCCAGAGTGGACTGAAACTTCGCACCTTTGATATTGCGTTTCTGCTCTTCAATATCTGGACCGTGGGCATTTACATGTACCATCAGGGGCAGGATGAAGGCATGGTCTACGGCGGCTCGTTAGCGCTCGAGAGCTTCGGCTCTTATCTCGTCGCCCGCGTTTGGATTCGCGACGCCAGCCAATTCCAGGCGACCTTAGCCACAATGATGACAGCGATTGGCGTGGCGGCCCTCGTTGCATTGCCAGAAACGCTATTTGGGCATATTTTTACCCATGATCTCCTGCGCGAACTGACCGGCTACGTGCACCCGATTGCCGTTGAACAGCGCGTCGGACTGACCCGCGCTTACGGCACTTTCGATCACCCTATTCATTACGGCACTTTCTGCGCGGCGCTGCTTGCGTTGTTCTGGTATGCGGAGACGCGGCAAAAAAGCCGTAACAAACGGGTTGCGCTTCTCGTTGCAGCAACCTGCCTAGGACTTTCCTCGGCGCCAATTCTCTGCCTGTTTCTGCAAGCTTCGATGCTGCTCTGGGAGCGCCAGACGCGCGGCGTCAATTCCCGCACAAGCCTGACACTTGTGGTTCTAATGGGAATCTATATCGGCGCCTCGTGCGTCATGACCCGTTCGCCCATCATGTTCATCGCCACAGGCATGACCCTCGACTCCTGGACCGGCTTTTATCGCACCCAGATTTGGGAAAACGGCCTGATCAACGTCTACGCCAACCCTTGGCTCGGTATTGGCCTCGCGGAGTGGGTGCGGCCGTGGTGGATGTTCTCATCCACTGTTGACGCCTTCTGGCTTGTGACGATGATGCGCGAAGGACTTCCGGCATTACTGCTACTCGTCACTGGCATCGTACTTCTCACGCGCGCCGTGGTGCGGCGCGGCCTAAGGGCCAAGGACCTTACAATCCGGCGCCTGTCGCGCGGCTGGATTATGTCGCTCATTGCGCTCTCACTCGTCGGCACAACCGTGCACTTCTGGAACGTGCTGCACGCCTTCTTCTTTTTCTTTATCGGGCTGGCAGGATGGCTGGCCGACCCGCAGCGTGTCAAAGTGGCCGCTAAAATCCGAGCCGCCAAAAACAATGCGGGCTTCCATACTCATGCAATTGGCCCCGCCCCTGTTCAAGCGCCGTGGCCACAAGGTCCGTTGCCGCAGGGCGTTTGATCGTGGCCTCAATGAAATTATCAGGCCGCTGAGCGCGCCTTGCCGGGAACGGGCTTACGGCCTGATTTCAGCTCTTTGACGACATCGATGAGACATTCGGCAAGACAATTGGTCTTTGCGTCCCAGCCCTCTGTTGCAACGCGGGCCCTTGCTTTGGCGGCGTCATACGGCTCATCCAGCGCCCGCTGAATGGCGTTGCTAAATTCATCAGCCCCTTTAGCGACGTGGACGAGATCGCGGTAGCGGCCAAGAGCTGGGAAATCCGTTGTCACCACAGGCCGCCCAACCGCTAAATATTCCTTCAGCTTGATCGGATTGCAGGCCTGGATCCACTCGCTATCATTCCACGGCATAATCAGTACGTCCATAGCCGCCATATACTGGGCGACAGTCTCATACGGTTTGCGCCCGAGGAGTTTAACATTCGGGAGGGGACACCAGCCATCAGGAAGCGAACAGCCACCGATGAGGGCAAATTCGGCGTCCGGCAATTTGCATGCAGCGTTGAAAAACAGTTCTGGATCGAAGGTGTGGGCATCAATGCCGCCGATAAAGCCAACCCGTGGGCGCTTCAGAATGGCCACGTCAGCCGGCCCTGGCGAGGGCGACCTGCCGGCCGTGATGAAGGTATCGAGATCGACGCCATGGGTAATCAGGATCTGGCGTGAGACGTCACTCTGCTCCTCCGCCATCAGGTGCGGATTGCAATACACCACCAGATCGGCAGCTTTTTTCAGAATGGCGATGTGTGCGCCGACAACTTCTGGATCAGCCTCCGGAAACGCCTCAAAACGATCAGTCCGTTGCAGAATGAGGGCCACGTGGGGAATTTCGCTGATCAGCGCAGCGCCAGGCGGGCAATGGATCCACAACAGCGGCCGCTTGATGCCAGCTCTTGCCGCCGCAAGCTTGATCTGAGGCGCCAACGCCCAGCTCGACAATTTCTGTCCGGTCTGACCCGGCACAGACACGGGCGAAAACACCCAAAACTTGTTTTCAACCCTGACCAGACCACGCGCCAGACTTCTCAGTTTACGCCCGATCTTGCTGGCAAATTGTCCCTTGTGCTCGAGAGATGGCATACGCACTGCGAGCGAATTCACAAACAGCACTGGCCAGTCTTTGGCCAACCGGCGCATGATCTGGAAATCGAAGTGGCCCCGGTTGTGATACCACCAATCTTCGCCCCCAATGCAGATGATGCCGTCGAAGCCATCATCCCCAATGTCCTTAGCCAATCCCATCGTTTTGCTCTCCAAACCCGTCAGGCGAATCCTTAGCCGGGATTTTTGCGCGCGAGCCCTTAAGCCT
>JAYTQI010000312.1:0-1679 GCA_043746825.1 Hyphomicrobium sp.
CGAAAGGTCTATCGCACGACCTTGGTTATGGGCTTTGGGGCAGAGGTGAATTTGACGCCAAGCTGGGTCTCGCCCCGGCGGACAATTTTGCAGTCGTACATCACCCGGTCCTGACGCACGACCAGCCTGATGCCTGACATCTCGCTGGCTTCTGACTTAAAGGGATTGTCCCAACCTTCCCTGAGCTCCAGTTTCGCGCCCGTCGTCGACATATCGCGGATGAGGCACGGCACGGATGAAACGGTCCCGTCGAAGTAAATCTGAGCTGGGATATTGGCGCCCTTGCGCGGCGCAAAGCGGTTTTCGCCAGCAAGCTTGGCCGCTGGGCTGAGTGGACGTTGCGCGTGGCTTTGAGACCTACGCCCGAAACCTTCCATCGTCTTCGCTCCGCTCGTGCAAAAAAGTCTTTCGACGGAGATAAGTATGTCCCAAAATCCGTTAAGGCCCTCTTTACGAGGACTTAATTGCTTTGCAATTCCCCAGGCGTTCGCGCTTCATGTGCGCAATATTCCGCCCCGAATGAGGACATAGCGCATAAAAATCGCGAGCAGCCCGGCACAAAATGCCATTGCCGGCAACGCACCCGCAAACGCGACAGGGAAAATAAATTCAGCCACTGCGAAGGAGAGGACACCGGCAACCGCCGCCTCCAGCCAGCCATAGCTGCCGCGCTCAAGGATGAACGGCGTCAATCCTACGGCTGAGACAGTGGCGGGGAACGCCCCCCAGGCAAAGGTTGCAACCGCCGCTTCGCTCAACGATGCGCCAAGCTGAGGCGTCAAGTTGATGCCGAAAGTTGAGCCAGCCAGGCCCACCACCGCTATAGCAATCGCGACAAAGAATGGCGCCGCCAGCGAGGTGATGAGCACGCTCCACAGCGCCCGTTGTCCGTTACTGCCTTCTGACATTATGGCATCCCTCGTTCCATTCCCCGCCACCTCATATCGCGCGCTTGGCGGCCTGCACAGCCTGTTCGAGAGATTCAAGAAAGCGCGAGCGGTCTTGGCGGGTGAAGACAGCGTTTAAGCCTTTGGACTCTCCCGTCTCGCGCAAATGCTGTGAGAGGTCCCGCATCGCCAGCGCCATACCGATGGCAGCCTCTGTGAAGGGCTTGCCCGTGTTGCCGATGGCCCGCGCGCCTTTCTTCAAGCACCGCGCGGCCAAAGGAATATCCTGCGTCACCACCACATCGCCGGGTTTGATGGTGTCCGCAATCCAGTTGTCGGCGGCGTCCGGTCCCTCCGCCACAACGACACGTTTGACGCGTTCGCCCTCGGGCAGCCGCATCCACGAATTCGATACGTAGTGGATCACAAGCCCGTGCCGGTCCGCGACTTTGAGCGCTTCGTCCTTCACAGGGCAGGCATCGGCATCGACATAGATTTCGATCATTGCGGAGACGGCTCGCCTAGTTCACGTCCAAGACGATCAAGAATGGCGGCCAAGGCGTCCGGAGCCGTGACGTGCGGCGAATGACTGGCGTCCATCTCGAAATAGCGCCAGCGCTTGTCCGCTTTGGCCTTGCGCGCAAACGGCCCGAACATGTCGCCAGGGCCAACGCGCGTGCAATAGATGTAGGCGCGGGGAAGGAGCGTTTCGCCGTTCGTGAGATTGAGCGGCGTTGTCATAGTTTTAAGTGACTGCGCGTGACGGCGCGGTGTGATCCAGGCCACGTCGTC
>JAYTQI010000313.1:0-3793 GCA_043746825.1 Hyphomicrobium sp.
GGGCTTTGGCGCCGCCACTGTATTCGGTGTTTTGCTTGGAAGTTTCGCTGTTTCTCTTTTGCGCGGTCATTTCAGGTTTTCCGGCTTCGCCAACCGCGATGATCTCTTTCATCACCTTGGCGGCGCCATCCAGATGGGTGTTGGCGGTGTGCTGGGGCTTGGCTGCTCAATTGGCCAAGGCATTTCAGGCGTTTCGACGCTGAGCCTGCAATCGCTGATCGCGGCGGCAGCAATTCTCGCGGGCGCGGTAATGGCGCTGGCACGGCTAGAGCGGCGGCTTTGATCACCTCACCCGCTTCCAATCACGATCACCGCCCGGCCATCGCGCAGATTGCGGTTTGGCTGCGGCGTATCAGGACGCTTATCCGCACTCTCGCCGCGTTCTTGGCGGCGTTGCTGATATGCGCCTGCCCGCTGCGCCCGTAATTTTTCCGCACGGTCCGGGTTGCGCCGGAGATCAGCGTCACTCACCAGCGTCTCGTGAACGAAGTTTTCCCAATTGCCGAGCACTGTGAAACGCTGGCGCTCGAAATCGTGCTCGATACCAGCGGGCGGGGCGGGCGAGGTTGAACATTGCCCTAGGATAGTCTCCTGGCCCACGTCCTTAAACCGCAACTGATAGGGCGCTTCAGAACCCGGCACGCGCACAGCTTTACCAGCTGAGATCAAGTTGTTGTTTTCAAAATCGTTGGGAAATAAAACTGTCGCCTTGCCCCGGCTATCGACGCTGACCAAGGTCAGATAACAGTCGCTGTCGGCCTCAGCGTTGACCACGATAACGTCGCCAGGCGCGGGCAGGACTTTTTCAATCCAAAGATTGAGACCAACGGCGCCAGCATCGTCCTTGAGCGGGGCTTTGGGCAGCTCTTTTGTGGCTTTGAAGGCCGCAGATTGCGCAGCCTCGTCCGGGCCTTTGAGCAAGCCGAGCAGCCGGTCGAGTTCAGGGCGCGCCAACGTGCCCGCTTGCAGACGGCGCGCCAGAACTTGCGCAGGCCCGGGTGCTTGCCCGAGAATCTTGTGAAAGTCTGCTAGGGACAAGCCAAGGCCTGCGGCGGCGCTATCCGCGTCCCCACCCGATTGATAATTGCGCGCCAGAGCATTGACCGGTTCTTGGCCAGCAATGCGCAGGCTTGTATCAATCCCCGCCGCTTTCAAGGCAGACCGGTAGCGCTCTTCATCGCCATCAGAAAATTGCAGAATATCGCTGTCGAGTGCGGTCAATTGCAAAGCGGTCTCGCGAACATCTTTGGGCCCTGCGAATTTGTCGCTCGCAAGATGGGCCTTGAGATCGTCGCGCACCGGTTTGATACCTTGCGTGTGACATTCAAAGCAGTTGGCGCCAGCCTGGCTTTGATGGCTGGCGAGTTCGTCGCCGCCTGACATGGACTTTTCAACGCCCGGCTGCGCCCGCTCGATACGATTGCCCGCAGCATCAAATAGTGCGTAGCCGAGAAAGCCATTGGGCAACGAGAAAATTGCACGAACCAGGTCCGGCTTGAATGGACTTCTCACTACCGAGGACGGCTTGGGGCCCAGCGGATGATCGAACAAGTCTTGGTCACCAGAGCTGGTCGCGAAGTCATAACTCAGCCAAAACGTCCCGCGCGCATCAGGGTGGCGCTCGGCTAAGCGATTGCCGCGCGTTACGTTGCTTTGCCGGATGACCGCACGCCGCGCCCGCGCAGACTTGATGTTTTGTTCAATATCGATGCCGTTGATTTTTGCGAGATCGTTGAGTTTGGCTGGAATACCAAGCAGCGCATAATAGAGCGGTGGCTTTGATGCGGCATCCGCGAACCAGTCAGCTTGGAAAACAGGGATCTCAGTCGCTACTGCGGTTTTCACATCGTCGGGCAGCGCCACTTGAAGCCCGCGCGGATAAATCCGCTGCAAAATATCCCAGTGTCCCGAAACCCAGCCAGGATCGGAGAGTTTGAAACTCACCACAGTCCCATTGTCATCGAGCGACGCCACTTGCACCGGTTCGCTCGCCCATGACAGGCTGTTCAACAACTTCACGATGGCCAAGCGATAATTGGCCATGTCCTCGCTGCTCGTACACGTGTTGTAGAGATTGACGAGCGAGAGAAACCGCAAATCACGCGCATCATCTTTGGCGGCCTTGACGGCTTCGCTGATCAAGCGGGTCACCTCGGCCGCTGAAACCAGCTTGCGCCCGGCGCAAGTTGCGGACTTAGGCGGCAGATCCTTGATCCAGGTGCGAACGGCTTCGATATCCTCCGGCTCGGGTTCCGCGATTTGCGGCACGGTTGACGCGGGTGCTGGGGGTATTACGGCAGGCGCCGGTGCGGCCGTACTGGCATAAATATCGAGCGGGGCATGACGCGAAACAAAAATATCGTAGAAGTGCGAGGCATCCGGCAGGCTTGGCTTCACGAGTGACGAATTGCGCCCGAGAGCTTCGACATCGAGAATATTAGATATCAGGCCGGAAGGCAGGAACTTTTCAGTCTTGCCAGCTTGATGGCAGCGGGCGCAATGGGCCTCAAGCAAATTGTAGACTTTCAATGCCCGTGGATCTTCAGGACGGGCAGGAACTTTGATCTCTGTGTCGGTTTTTGCGGGCATTAAAGGTGGGCTTGGCCCGATAATGTCCTGTTGACCGCCATTTATCGCGGGGCTTGAGGGCGTTGCGGCTGCTGCAGGGGCCGTGGCCGGTGGTGGAGCAATTGCGGGCGCGGGTTTATTGCCGTTTGCCTGGGCAATCGCTGCCGATGCAAGCAGGCACGATGCTAAGCCCACCCAAAGTAACACGCACAACTTATAGATCAGACCCCGGCGCACTTGATCGCTCATTGTCTTGGAAGCCGCCGCCACGCCGAAGTCACACACATTTACGCGTTCCTTTTGTCCCTGCACCGGCCACCATAACGGCCCAAGCGTTGAGAGCCTAGAGGACTCAGACCGGGCAAATATATCACCATCAACAACGGCCAAAATCCGGCTTGCGCTCAATCCAGCTCCTTTTCAGCCGCCGCCATCAGAGCCTTGCGGGTGGCATCGTTGAAAAAGCCGTGGATCGTGCCACCATAGAGCCCTTTGCCCGCCAACTGCCGCTGCAATTCGCGCTTGGTCGCAAATGTCCAAGCCCGCGAGACGACCTCGATCTTACGGCCATCCCGGTGCCCGGCTTTCAAGGCTAGGATCAGGTGCTCTGCCGCCAATTTCGGACTACGGGCAACGCCGCGCCCCTCGTCATAGAGAAAAGCCAGTTCTTCGGCTGCACCCGCGTGGCCTTTGTCGCAGGCCAGTTGCAGCAGTTTGACGGCATTGACCAAATTGGCATGCGCGCCGTCGCCGCGCAAATCCATCAGCGCTAGATTAAACATGGCGCGAGCGTGGCCCTTCTCAACCGCGAGCAAATAGAGTCGGCGCGCCTCAGCTGGACTGCGCGCCACGCCCTTGCCCTGCGCAAACAGATAGCCGAGACTGGCTTGTCCCGCTGGCTCACCAACGTCTGCTGACAGCCGATACAGGCGCAAGGCTTCCGCGAGGTCGAGCTTCACGCCTTCGCCAAACTCAAACATGGTGCCGAGCGCGGCCATGGCGCCTGCGTGGTTCTTTTCAGCCGCCAAGCCGTACCAGTGCGCGGCTTCGCTCAAATTTTTAATAACGCCGCGGCCTTTATCATAAGCGCGGCCATAACTGAACATCGCGGCTGGTAATCCCAGCACCGCCGCTTCACCGTACAATTCGACGGCGGCAACGCGTTGTTCTGGTGTTGTTGATTCCGCATCCAACTTAACCGCCCGCTCATAAAGAGCCGTGGCCT
>JAYTQI010000314.1:0-3790 GCA_043746825.1 Hyphomicrobium sp.
AACAGTTTGCAGCACACCGTCGCGACACCACCAAAATGTTGCGGGCGAAACTGGCCTTCAAGGCCCTCCGCCGCACCCTCCGGCACGATACGGGTTGAAAAACCCTGGCCGTACATCTCGCCAACACTTGGCGCCCACACCAGATCAGTCTCGACAGACTGCAATTTTGCAAGGTCGCCGTCTTCGTCGCGTGGATAGCGGGTTAAGTCTTCGTTGGGCGCAAATTGCGTTGGGTTGACGAAAATCGACACCACCACGCGGTCAGCCTTTTTTGCGGCCAGCTTGACCAGAGACAGATGGCCGTCGTGCAGCGCCCCCATAGTTGGGACCAGGGCGATGGACTTGCCCGCCTCACGCCATTTGGCAATGTGCTTGCGCAAGTCCTTGATGGTGCGGACGACTTTGATTTTCTTGGACACGTACCTGCAACCTCGACGTGATAGGGATCGGCTTCCCTCTCCCAGTCCTTACAGGGAGAGGGAGACATGCACAGCCGCCATTTCGCCCGTCAAGGGGCAGGGGAGGCGACGGCTAGACTTGCGATCTGATAGGATTAACGCTTAATCGAATCACGGGCGTTTTGAGACCTGATTTTGGCGACGGAGACGGCATGGTTGCGGCACTGAAGCGTGAGACACCCCTGGTATTGGGCACTCTGCCGCCCCGGGACGAAATCGCCGCCAATCACCTGATCGATGAGCACCGCCTTGCTGGCGGCCTGATCGAGCGCGCTGTGTTCACCGAGGATGAGCGCCGCCGCGCCGCTGATATCGCCCGCCGCCTGGTCCATGCCGCCCGCGCCAATAAGGGCAATCACGCCGGCATCGATGCCTTCATGCACGAGTACGGCCTCGCCACCGACGAGGGCGTCATCTTGATGTGTCTCGCCGAAGCGCTGCTGCGGATTCCCGACAGCGAGACGACGGACCAATTCATTGCCGACAAAATTTCAAGTGGCGCGTGGGAGAAACATCTCGGCGCCTCCGACAGCATGTTTGTCAACGCCTCGACCTGGGGCCTGATGCTGACCGGGCGCATCGTCAAGCTGCGCGACGCCAAAGGCGCAAACCCAATCCAGTCAATCAAACGGTTGTTTGCGCGCTCGGGCGAGCCTGTGATCCGGCAAGCCGTGCGCCATGCCGTCAAGCTCTTGGGTGATCAGTTTGTGCTTGGCTCGACGATTGAAGCCGCCCTTGCCCGCGCCAAACCGCAAGAGGCGCAAGGTGTGCGTTTTTCTTACGACATGCTGGGAGAAGCGGCGCGCTGCGAACGCGATGCCGAGCGTTATTTTGAGCGCTACATGGCGGCGATTGAAGCGGTCGGCAACGCAGCGGGTCCTTTGCAGCAAACCCATGCTGACGCGATTTTTGCCCGGCCCTCGATCTCGGTCAAATTGTCAGCCCTTTATCCGCGCTTTGAGCCCGGCAAGGACAAGCGCCTGACCTCTGAGTTGTCGCCGCGCGTTCTCACCATCGCCCGCGCCGCGCGCGCCAAGGGTCTTGGCCTCACCATTGACTCAGAAGAACAAGACCGTCTCGACATCACCGCGCAAATGTTTGGCGAAGCGTTTATTCATCCGGCGTTAGAGGGCTGGAATGGGCTCGGTATCGCCGTACAGGCGTATGGAAAGCGGGCTGTGCCGTTGCTGCGCTGGCTGCGCCGTTTGTCGGAACAAACCGGCAAACGCATTCCCGTCCGCCTGGTGAAAGGCGCCTACTGGGACAGCGAAATTAAATGGGCGCAAGAGCGCGGGCTCGCTGATTATCCAGTGTTCTCCCGCAAGCTTTATACCGATGTCTCTTATCTCGCTGCTATGCGGCTGATGTTGTCGGACGCGAAATCGTTCTACGCCCAGTTCGCCACTCACAACGCCCATTCGATTGCCTCGGCGCGGGTCGCGGGCGGCAGTGCGGACTTTGAATATCAGCGCCTGCATGGCATGGGCGAAGCCTTGTACGAAGAAGTCGCGGGTGATGACAAAGCCGCGCGGCCTGTCCGCGTTTACGCGCCCGTTGGCGGCCATGAAGATTTGCTTGGCTATCTGGTGCGGCGCTTGCTTGAAAATGGCGCCAACACCTCGTTTGTCAACCGCCTGGCGGATGAAGAAACGCCGGTCTCCGAGATCATCGCCGATCCGGTCGAGATCGCCGAACGCGAACGGGTGGCAGGCGAACGCAAAGCCTTGATGGCGCGGCCGCGCGATATTTATTTGCCCTCCCGCAAGGCCAGCGCTGGCTTGCCGCTCTCCGAGACGAGCGTGCGCGGCGCTTTAAGCCTAGAGATTGCCAAAGCCATCAAAGTTCCTTTCGCTGCTGGGCCCATTGTCAGCGGCAATGCTACAACCGGCGGTGATACCGCGAAATTGCTGCTGTGCCCGCACGATCATCGCGAACGCGCTGGGTCAGTCCGCATCGCCACACCCGCGCAGCTTGACGTTGCGATCACCGCCGCCACCAGCGCCGCCCATCGCTGGGACCGCACCGACGCCACCGAGCGCGCCCGTATTCTCGAACTCGCCGCCGATTTGTTTGAGCGCGACCGCGCCATTCTGATGGGCGTGCTGGTGCGCGAGGCTGGCAAGACCTTAGGAGCCGCGCAATCGGAGTTGCGTGAAGCGGTCGATTATCTCCGCTACTACGGCACCGAAGCCCGCCGCCTATTTTCGGGTCCCATCAAACTTGCCGGTCCTACGGGCGAAGAGAACACGCTGGAACTCCGGGCCCGCGGTGTGTTTGGCTGCATTTCGCCCTGGAATTTCCCGCTCGCCATTTTCACTGGCCAAATCGCCGCCGCCTTAGCTGCCGGCAATCCGGTTGTCGCAAAATCCGCCGAGCAGACACCCATAACCGGCTTCTTAGCTGTCAAACTTCTGCACGAAGCTGGCATCCCGAAAGAGGTGCTGCACTATGTGACGGGTGGCGCAAAGCTCGGCGAGGCCATGGTCAAGGATACCCGCATCCAAGGCATTGCTTTCACCGGCTCCAACGACGCTGCCTGGGCCATACAAAAAGCCCTTGCCGAGCGGCGTAGCGCCATTGTTCCCTTCATCGCCGAAACTGGCGGCATCAATGCCATGATCGCGGATTCTAGCGCCCTGACGGAACAAGTCGTGCGCGATGCTGTCCAATCAGCCTTCGACAGCGCCGGCCAGCGCTGCTCGGCGGCACGCGTGCTGTTCGTGCAGGACGATGCCGCGCCGCGCGTCAAGAACATGCTGATTGGCGCCATTGATGCGCTCGATGTCGGCGATCCTTTTGATTACGCCACCGACATCGGCCCGGTGATCGATGAAGCTTCTCAGGATATTCTCGAAGGTCATAAGGTGAGGATGCAGCGCGAGGGCCGCGAGCTGATCGACGTGGCGATGCCGGAATCTTGCCGCGCCGGCACCTACGTCACGCCCGCCCTCTATGAGCTGGACCGGCTATCGCGCATCGAACGCGAAGTCTTCGGCCCGGTGCTGCACGTCATCCGTTTTGATCGCGGCCACTTGGATAAAGTCATCAACGCGCTCAATGCCACCGGCTTCGGCCTGACGCTTGGCCTGCACAGCCGCATCGAATCCGTGGCCGATTATGTGGCGGAGCACGCGCGCGTTGGTAATCTCTATGTCAACCGCAACCAAATTGGCGCGGTCGTTGGCGTGCAGCCGTTTGGCGGCGAGGGCTTATCGGGATCAGGCCCGAAAGCCGGTGGTCCAAATTATCTCTTACGTTTTGCAGTTGAGCGCACTCGCACTACTGACATCACCTCAACGGGCGGCAATTATACCTTGCTGGCGGGTGGGGAT
>JAYTQI010000315.1:0-8558 GCA_043746825.1 Hyphomicrobium sp.
AACATCAAAGGCGAAGTCGAGCATATCTTCTTCCATAGCCGACGGTTTGCCAGCCGCAGTCCGCCAAGCTTCGTCAATATAGACATGGCAGGTTGCGCACGCACATGCACCGCCGCATTCAGCATCGATGCCGTCGATATTATTGAGCTTACCCGCCTCCATGACGGTCAGGCCCGGCTCGACTTGAACCGTCTGCTGAGTGCCATCCGGCTGAATGAAGGTAATTTTAGCCATGCTGGTCTTATGCCCTCAAAACCTAGGGTGATATATAAAGCGAGGGCTGGCAGTTAGATTTTGCGTCACGCCTTGCATCCGGCCGCAGCTTTAGTAGCAGGCGCTATCAAATTCAAGCGCAAGGCACCGCTTTGGCCAATAGCCGCAGCACAGCTGGACTCAAGGCTCTAGCCGCAGCCTCAGAGCATCCTTAAGCCGTAACTCTGAGAAATAAAGGCTTGCGCTTCTCGCGCAGCGTCCAAAATGCGGGCCACCGCCTCAGTGCGTGCGTCCGCGTTTTTGACGCCAACCATGCGCTCGGCATGTTCAGCAAGGCGGGCAATGCGCCAAGCGCCAACCGCCCGGCCCGATCCCTTGAGGGTATGGGCTGCGACCCGCCATTCTTTTTCAGTCGTGGCACCACTCAAAGACGCTATGGTCTCCGGTAGCTGCCCCAAGAACAATTCAAGAACTTCTTGCTCCAGCGCCATATCGCCGAGCGTGTAACGCCGTAAATGCTTGATATCGACAGGGTTCAATTGCAGGGACTCTGCCAGGACAGCTGCCGCAGGACCCTCATTCAGCGCCAAACTTGTATCCATTTGCCGGCCCCTCATCTCTGCAATCAGGATTGACCACTTCTTTCGCCTGCCCCAGACGCTGGCACCATGCTCTCACAGCGGTAATAAATGCAGGTAAAACGGGCCCATGAAACACCGGGTATCAAAGCAACGATCCGGTAACGGACTCGGCCGGCAGCATCCACAAGCGAAAATGACCAAAGTGTTGCATAAGCCGGATATTTTTGACTTTTTCAGCAATTCTGGTTTGTGACAGGCCGCAAAATGGCCTAGTCTTTTGCTTAAACCTTGGACTGACTGCGGGGGAGCGGAAGGTCAATTGTAGGCTGTCCGCGTGGGGGACGTACTGATGGCGCAAGATCATATTGCGAAAATGACCGCTATGGCCGCCAAGGCTTCAGGCTTATCTGGGGGCTCGGCGACAGCTATGGCGTTGCCGGAAGCCGCAAATAGTGTATCCGCGTCTCCAGAGATCCCACCACCCCTTGGTGACAAATTCCGGGGCGCAGACGCTGGCGCTGCTCAAGATACTCAAGAACCGCAACGCCGCGTTGCCCGCCGCCGCCCAGCCGGTCCAGTGCGAAGCAAAATCGCGGCCAACGACGATGTGCCGAGCATTGGTGGCCTGATCTATGGCCTCGAGCAAAAACCCTCCGGCAAAGTTTTCCGCATCGTCACCATCGCCAGCATCGTCTGGGCCACTGTCGGCGTTGCCTTTGGTGTTCTGACACTGGCGCCCGAATGGGCCGAAGGCGCAACGCTTGGCGCACTGCTATTGAAGCCTGTGACGTTCTACACAGTCGCTACGGTCGTTGTGCCCATTGCGATCTTCTGGCTGCTCGCGCTGCTCAACTGGCACATCGCCTCGCTGGCGCTACGATCATCGACGATGACCGAGGTCGCAATCCGCCTCGCAGAGCCTGACCGCGCCGCTGAACAATCCATCGCCAGCCTTGGCCAGGCGGTGCGCCGTCAAGTCTCGTTTATGAACGACGCCGTTTCACGCGCCCTTGGACGTGCTGGTGAACTTGAAGCCCTGGTTCACAACCAAGTCGCTGATCTTGAGCGCTCATACGAGCAGAACGAGCGGCGCATCCGCGGCCTCATCAACGAATTGATGGGCGAACGCCACGCGCTGCTCAACACCTCAACCGGCGTTACAGACACGCTCAAATCGCTCGGAACCGAGATTCCCAATCTCATCGAGAAGCTGTCGACCCAGCAAATCAAGCTCGCCGGCATCATCAAAGGGGCTGGCGACAATCTTTCGAGTCTTGAGGGATCGCTGGCGACCTCCACGGACCGTTTTGAAAGCGTTCTTGGCCACCGCACCCAACATCTGCAGACGGTGCTGGAGGACTACACGTCTGCGTTTTCAACCGCGCTTGGAAACCGCACCGAACAGATGCGTCTCGCCTTCGACGGCTACATGCAGACGCTTGACACCTCTCTTGGCAATCGCACTGAAAACTTACAAACGGTGTTCGAGGAATACGCCCGGGCTCTGGATACAACGCTGGCCAACCGGGCGCAGGCGCTGGACATCCAGCTGATCGAACGCACCCGCTCTCTCGATGACGCATTCCAGAAACGCTTGCAGGTTTTCGACGATCAGATTTTGCGCTCGACAACCGCCATCGACGATGCTGTGAGCGAAAAAGCCCAGTTGCTTACAACCGCACTCGATACCCACGCCACGACGTTCCGCGAGACCATTGCGCGTCAGTCGGTCGAACTCGACGAAACCGTTATGAACGGCATCAACTCCGTGCGGCGCACCAGTGAGAACATCACACGCCAGTCGCTGAAGGCCATCGAAGGCCTTGCCAACCAATCCGAGCTTCTGAAAAACGTCTCGGAAAATCTGCTTGGGCAAATTCATGGCGTCACCGGGCGCTTCGAAAATCAGGGTCACGCCATCCTCAAGGCTGCCAACACACTCGAAGCCGCTAACTACAAGATCGACAACACCTTGCAAGCCCGCCATGCCGATCTGTCGCAAACGCTGGAACGTTTGTCGGGCAAGGCCGACGAATTCGGGCAGGTGATGCACGGTTACTCATCGAACCTTGAAGGCTCGTTCACGTCCATCGAGTCCCGCGCCCGCCTGCTCTCCGAAGAGCTGGCAACAGGTTCTGAGAGCCGGTCGCGTACGCTCATCGCCGAGCTAGAACGGGTCAAGAGCTTCACCGAGGCCGAAAGCGAACGGACGCTGCACGATCTGAAAAACCGCTTCTCAAACGTGTCCGGCGAAATGACACGCGAATTCGATACCTTGTCGAATCGCCTGGTTTTGGCAACCGATGACGCCCGCGCCCGCGCCGTCGAAGCCGCAGCGGCATTGGTCGAAGAGCAAGCCCGGATTCGTGCTGAATCCGCGCGCCTGCCGGTATCCACTCGTGAAACTGCGGAAGCCATGCGCGCCGCGCTGCAAGATCAACTGAAAGCTCTCGACCAGCTGACCAAGTTGTCGTCGCGGACGGCCGCCGGGCGCGACATCGGCATGCCGGATCCAGCGCCAATGACCCGGCAAATTCCGACATTGGCTGGGACCATCGCGCAGCAACAAGACCCCCAACGTTCACGCATGGGCCAGACAGCCGTTTCTGTCACGAGCGATGGCCGTGATGGCTGGTCGCTCGGCGATCTTCTGGCACGCGCTTCGCGTGAAGAGGAAGCACAAGCCCAGGCAACCCCCATGCCGCAACAACCTTTCCGGCTCGACGTCGCCGTCGTCGCCCGCGCCATTGATGCCGCAACCGCTTCGGCTGTCTGGAATCGCTTACGTGCCGGTCAGCGCAATATCATGGTGCGCAGTATCTACGCCCCCGAAGCCCGCAGCATTTTCGACGAAGTTCAACGCCGCGTCACGACCGAGGCCGAGTTGAAACAGACCGTGGGGCGTTACCTCTCGGATTTCGAGCGCATTATCAAGGAAGCCGATGCGCGCGATCCGACAGGCCGCCTGACGCACACCCATCTGATTTCCGACACGGGCCGCGTCTATCTCTTCCTCGCGCACGCAGCGGGACGTCTGGGCTGATCGGCTTGCCGACCGCAATTGACAGCACGCCATGACCATCATCCGCATCGAGGCGTCGCGCGAGCGCTGGCCCCTCAAAGAAGCCTTTACGATTTCACGCGGCTCAAAGTCGGCGGCGGATGTCGTCGTCGTAACGGCGCACAAGGGGAAATTCACCGGCCGTGGCGAGGCTGTGCCATACGCCCGGTACAATGAGACTGTTGATGGTGCCCTTGCCGCCATCGCTGCGCTGCCTGCAGTTTGTGACCGCGCCCACCTGCAAACCCTTATGCCCGCAGGGGCCGCCCGCAATGCCGTTGACTGCGCGCTCTACGATCTCGAAGCCAAACGTTCCGGTAATCCGGCGACTCAACTCGCCGGCCTCAATGAGCTTAAGCCCGTTCTTACCGCCTTCACCTTAAGCCTCGATGCGCCAGAGGTTATGGCCGCCAAAGCCAAGGCGGCGGCGCACTTGCCCTTGCTCAAATTGAAACTCGGAGGCGCGGGCGATGAGGCGCGCATGTTGGCTGTCCGCAGCGCCCGGCCAGATGCGAGGCTTATCGTCGATGCCAACGAAGCATGGACTGTAGATACCCTAGGCCCGCTGCTCGATGCGGCTTATCGGGCTGGTGTTGAACTGATTGAACAGCCCCTGCCCGAAGGACAAGACGCGGCACTTGGGGCCATTCAACGGCGCGTCCCTGTCTGTGCCGATGAAAGCCTGCACACCCGCACTGGTCTCGCCAAACTCAAGGACCGGTATGATGCCATCAACATCAAGCTCGACAAGGCTGGTGGACTAACTGAAGCGCTGGCCTTGAAAGCTGAAGCCGAGGTGCTTGGCTTCCAGATTATGATTGGCTCGATGGTGGGGACGTCGCTGGCGGTCGCACCGGCTTTGATCTTAGCGCAAGGCGCCAAATGGGCCGACCTCGATGGTCCACTGCTATTGGCCAAGGACCGTGTGCACGCCATCGCCATTCATAACGGCCTGATGTCGCCACCCGCTAAGGCACTGTGGGGCTAGGTATGGCAGACGCCCCCATCACCGTCAGCGCGTTTTACAAGTTCGTGGCGGTCGACGATTGCGGGCAATTGCGAACTGAATTGCGAGACCTTCTAAAAGCCAACGCAATCATGGGCACCGTGCTTGTCGCGCGGGAGGGAATCAACGCCACGATCTCCGGCGAGGCAACAAGCATTGCGCGCGTGCTGGCCCACCTTAGATCTGGCCCGCGATTTCATGACCTCGTCAGCAAGGAGTCGTGTACTGACGCCCATCCCTTCCAACGGCTCAAGGTCAAGATCAAACGCGAGATCATCACTCTGGGCCATTCCGAAGCCGATCCAACCAAACAGCTTGGCACCTATGTCGCCCCGCAAGATTGGAATGCTCTCATTCAAGATCCGGACGTTATCGTCATTGACACCCGCAACATCTACGAGGTGAAAACAGGGACGTTTGAGGGCGCCATTGATCCTGGCACGCAGTCGTTCCGCCAGTTCCCGGTTTTCGTCGCGGCCAACCTTGATCCAAAAAAGCACCGCAAGGTCGCGATGTTCTGCACAGGCGGCATCCGCTGCGAGAAGGCCTCATCCTACTTGCTCGCGCACGGCTTTCCTGAGGTCTATCACTTAGAGGGCGGCATCCTGAAATACCTCGAAACAGTGCCACCTGAGATGAGCCTGTGGCGGGGTGAATGTTTCGTCTTTGATGAGCGTGTGGCGCTTGAACATGGCGTAACGCCGGGTAGTTTCGAGATGTGCAAGAACTGCGGCCATCCCGTCTCAGAGGCTGATCGCCTGTCTCCAGCTTTTATCACTGGCGCCTGCTGCCCGCATTGTCAGGGTGTCAAAACGAGCGGGCGGCCTTAAGCACTTTGCGTTGAAGCCGTGCCGTCAAATAGACCTCCGCCATTCCAAAGCGTTCGCAGCCTCAACGCTGCCGCCAGCGATAGTACGGAAATACCCGCCATAGCTGCATACGAACCGCCACCGAAGTCAGCATAAAGGCGGCCCGCGATCAGCGTCGCAAACCCCATCGCGATGCCACTTGCGACTGTTGCATAGAGTGCCTGCGCGCTGCCCGCGGCTGAGCGCGGCACGGCTTGGTGCATGAAATGGATCGCCGCCACGTGCGACCCGCCGTAGGTCATGGCGTGCAGGAGTTGCAGCGGCACCAGCGCCCACAGCGGCGGATCAAGTGCCATCACCCCCCAGCGCACAATGGAAACAATTGCGGCCAGGATCAGCAGATTGACGGGGCCGAAACGCCCAATCAGAGGACCGGAATAGGCAAACAGCCCAACCTCGGCCAACACCCCAATGGCCCACAAGGCTCCAGACCAGGCCGGGCTCAATCCCTGGTGCTGCCAGATCAAGGTTCCAAATGTCAGCAACGTTGCGTGCGCAGCCTGAGCAAATCCCGCCGCCAGCAGAAATGACACGAACGCCGGCGAGGCCAGCAACTTGCGTGGCTCCGCAGCTTGCCAGAACGATCCAACATGCGGCATGGCATCATGCTCTTTAGCCATGTGCGGCAGCAAGTGAGACGCGAGAAGCGTCAACAGACATCCCAACGCGACAAGACAAATGCCAATACCAGCACCTGCCCGCTGGACGATGAGACCACCGCAAAAACTCGCTACAATGAACGTCAGCGATCCCCACAGCCGCATCCGCCCATAATCGAGCCCGGCGCGGCGCACGCCCATGACTGCGATGGTCTCGGTCAGCGGCATAATGGTCGCGAAGCTGATCACGAGCGGAACTGTCAGCAGCAGGATTGGCCAAAAACTCTTAGCTTGGCTGAGAGCCAGCACCAGCACCAGGCTGGCCCACGCCAGCCCGATCAGAACCTGCCGGTGGTTAGCGTGCCGGTCGGCAGCCAGAGCGACGGCGGGCGTAATGAATAGCCGCAGAAAGAATGGCGCAGCCATGATCGTGCTGATTTCACTGGCTGAAAGCCCGCGCCAGTCCAGCCACACCGGCGTGAACGGTACATGCATGCCATAGACGACAAACAGCGCGCCGTAGAACAGCGCGATCCGGAAACCGTAAGACTGCGCTGCTTTTTGGGCCTGAGGCATGCCGCTCCGGTACTGAGAAGACTCTATAGCGGCGCTTTCGTACCCCGCATTGATCAAAGGCACTTGCCAGAGAGGGGTGCGAATCACGTATGCCTAATGAATTCTGTGGATAAAATAGGACGGTCAATGCACCGGCTAGCTCCCGCCAATGCGGTCGAAACGGACGATGAATACCGCGCCATCGAAGCGGCGTTGCTGGAATCCGCGCGTGGGCGCTGGTTCTTGGCCGAACATGGCCGCCGGGCGCGCCGTCTCGACAGCGCGCTGTTGGATGATGCTATAGGCCGGCTGCAGTCTTCCCTCCGCCAGCCCCCGGCACTTCTCGGCCAGCTCAGAGGCGAGATTGAAGATGTCATGGCGCACCTCAGTGAGACACGCGCTGAGCTGTTGGCCAAGCCCAGTCATTCTCTGGCCAGCTCTGGTTCTGAGGCCCTGGCGCCGCCAACGCCCCACGCCATTTTGAAGGCGGCTGAAGACATTCACGATATCGCCTGGTCACTGCAGGCCAACCCGTTTGATCCCAAGGGCTGTGAAGAGATCGCCCGAAACGCGGGCAAGCTCTACACGCTGAGCCAATCGCAGGCCGTGCACTCTGAGCGCACGCTGGTCATTGCCGGCGCCCTCGACACAGCGGCCCAAAAACTCGCCGCCATGCTTGAGACTGTCGATCATGAACTTGAGATTGATCGCGGACACTCGGCCGGCTAATCCAGATTTCTTCAAACCTCTGAAACAAAAAAAACCGGGTTATGAGGCCCGGTTTTTTATAATTCGTTTCCGAAGTCCGGATCTACCAACGCGTCTTCATGCCAACTGAGAAGATATTGGCATCTTGCGACACGTCGGCATCCAAGATGAGGTTCGGATTAGACAGCGCCCCGCGGTGGATATGCCCGTCATCAAAGAAAATGTGGGCAAAAGCCATGTCGAAGGTGGTCGATTCCGAATAGTGGATTGTCATCCCAACCGTGGCCCAAATCCGGTCGGTGTCAGGAAGCTGCGGCAAGCGTTGGCTCGGGTCTTGGACAGGAGATTTTTCAAAACCTAAGCCAGCCCGCACCGTGTAAACTTGCGAATAGTCATATTCGACACCACCCGAAAACATCCAGCCGTCATCAAAATGCACGTCAATCACGAAGGGTTTGCCCTTGTTGATGATGGCTGTGCCATTGATAGGAACTGTATCGACATTGCTCCATTTGGTCCACTCAACCGTACCAAGCACACGTAAACCCGGCATGACGACTTGTGAGATCGAAGCCGTCACCATATCGGGTGTATCGAGCTTGGCGTTGACCGCGATGGCGCCCTTGGGTGTGTAGAGGTTGCCCTCCAAATCATGCGAAATTGAAGAGCGATAACCGATGCCAATGCGTGTCCCTTGCATCGGATTGAGAAGGATACCGGCAGTTCCGCCAATACTCGCGTCATCCGTCACCTTGATCGACGCACTCGGTGCTCCCGGAAAAGCGCTAGAAGCGAACCATAATTTGAGTTTCATGTATTCGACTTGCAGACCCGCAGCCACCTGCACGCCGGGCATGATTTCATATGCCAATGTCGGCGTGGCATTGAATGTCAGCATCGTGGCTTCGCGGCCGTGAACGCGGCCGATCCAATTACCGTTCTCCGGATCGGTCGAGAGACCAAATG
>JAYTQI010000316.1:0-3790 GCA_043746825.1 Hyphomicrobium sp.
GCCGAGCCGCCGTCGCCCAAGTCAACGGCTTCCTGTTCGCCACCTTGATCAGGTGCGAAAACTTGGCTCACGATTTTTGCTGCATCGGGGCTCTCAAGAGCGGGCTTACCGTCAGGCGTAACGCCCTTGCCATCCGAGGCAGCCACTTCCGTGAACGGCAGCTTGAGAGTGTCGGCGATTTCTTTGAGCGTCTTGCCGGCATTGCGCAGATCGTCGACCGCATCGCGCTTTTTTGACAACCCAGTGCGGGCTTTTTCAGCGGCGATCTTATCTTTGACTTGGTCTTTGACGTCGTTAAGTGTGCGGGTGACACCGGGTTCGATCTGCGTGACGCGCAACAAAACGGTCGCGAACCGGCCCTGCACAACATCTGAGAACTTGTCTTTCTCTAGCGCGAAAGCGACATCCGCGATCTTGGGATCAATCAAAGCCTTCTTGTTGACAAGCCCGAGATCAACGTCAGTATCTTTGGCGCCAGTTTGCTTAGCGACATCACCAAAAGATTTGGAGCCGTCCGCGAGTGCTGCCTTAGCTGCTTCTGCGGCGGCTTTGTCCTTGAAGGTGATCTGTTGAACGCGGCGCTGCTCAGGGGTGTTGTAGCTTTCTTTTGTTGTCTCATAGGCCGCCGCGATCTCGTCGTCCTTGACTTCGGTCTGGCCCTTCAGAGCGTTCAGCGTCATTTGCAGCACGGCAAACTTGCGATACTCCGGGGTCATGTATTTGCCTTTGGCGGCTTCATAGAGCTCTTTGAGCTTGACCTCGTCGGGATCAGCAACGGTTACAGCCTTGTCGGCGTCGATTGTTAACCACTCGACGGTGCGCTTCTCCTGGTTGTAGCCGTGCATGATCTCAAGCAACGGTGTTGGCACGCTCAAGCTTTTGACGAGTGCGCCCAGCATTTGCGAGCGTAGTTCGTCCTTGCGCCGCAACTGCAGGAAACCTTGCTCGGACATGCCAATGCGGTGCAGGAGTTCATCAAAACCTTGTTTAGTGAACTTGCCGTCAGGCCCCTTGAAGTCAGGATCGCTGGCGATGCCATCGACCAGTGTCTTGTCGGAAATAGCTAACCCAAGCGTCTTGGCGTGGTTTTCAATAGCTGCACCGCCAATCAACTGCCGCATGACACGCCGGTCCAAACCGATGGCGCGCGCCTGATCCGGTGTGATGCGCTTCTTGGCATCGCGCGAAAATTTATCGACCTCATTTTGGAAGGCGCGCTGGAATTCCTCAGCTGGAATTTCAGTTGAGCCGATTTTGGCAACCGAGCCACGGCCGTAGTTTTTAAAAACCCCACCGATGCCCCAGACCACGAAGCTGAGCATCAGAAGTCCAAAAAGCAGCTTGGCGACCCAGGTTTGGGCGCCGCGTCTCAGAGACTCAAGCATGAAGGAACGTATCCCGTTGTTTTAGGCGCAACCCAGGCCCTCAAGAGAAAAGGGCGGGCGCAAGCCTTGTTCGAAATGGCCAATATCCCGCGCGTGACGGGACAATCAGGCATGATATGAAGCAAACCCAGCTGTGAATGCAAGGGTCGGCCCGCAAGACACGAGCTATGTGATACGGGTTTGCGGAAACGCGCCTAACGGAGGCTGAGACAAATATGACCGAGGCCAAGCCAAGTCCTACGCCCCTGGTGGCCGGAAATTGGAAAATGAACGGCTTTAAGGCGAGTTTGCCAGAGGTTTTGGCGCTCAAGGAGGCGCTGGGCGGCCCGCTGGCCAAGATCGAAGCTGATGTCATGATCGCGCCCCCCGCCAGCCTTTTGATGGTGATGGCCGAGGCGGCGCGGGGCGGACGGGTGACTTTCGCGGGCCAGGATTGCCACGTCAAAGCCTCAGGCGCCCACACCGGCGATATCTCATCTGAAATGCTGCGCGATGCTGGCGCCACTGCGATCATCGTCGGCCACTCGGAACGGCGCAGCGATCACGGTGAAACCGATAAAATCGTGCGCGAAAAAGCGCTGGCTGCGCACCGTGCGGCATTAACCGCAATCGTTTGTATTGGCGAGACTGCGGGCGAGCGGCAAGCCGGTCTGACGCTGCAAGTTGTCGCCCGCCAGCTCAAAGGCTCAATTCCCGATAATGTCAGCGCGGCCAATACGGTCGTCGCTTATGAGCCGGTTTGGGCAATAGGCACAGGCTTGACCGCAACGCCCCAGGACGTCGCCGAGGTCCACGCTGCCATTCGCCACGATCTCGTCGAAAGATTTGGCGAAACCGGTCATCAGATACGGATCCTTTACGGCGGCTCGGTTAAACCTGATAACGCCAAGACGTTGATGTCTGTACCCAATGTCAACGGCGCACTGGTTGGCGGCGCAAGCCTCAAGGCGAGTGATTTTATTGCCATTATTCGAGCTTATGAGCGCTGACGATGCGTGAGTTTGACGGCATAAAGCAGTACATGATTTTCGCGGGCCTACTGGTTTGGTGTGGTCCAGCGTTGGCTTTGCCGAAGCTTGATAAGGACACCTGCGACCAGCTTCGGACCGAGAAAATCACGTTTGTGCAGTCGGGCATTCTTGCCGATTTCGAGAAGGGTGCGGAATGGGGCAAGGGCAATCTCAGCGTGGATAGGCTGCGCGAGGTTGAGCATTTCATTCTCCTCGATGAGCAATTGAAATTCGGCTGCCGCGAGGCGGTTCTGACGCTCGATGCCAAGGCGGCGGGTGAGGCGGCGCAAAAGCTTGAACTTAACCCCGATGCCGATCCGACAGCGCCCGAGACCACGCCTGAAGCGGCCGCTGCTCCACCGGCTGCGGCTACCGCCGCCGGGGTTGATCCCAGCCGTTCCCTGGCCGATGACGCAACAGCCGTGACTAAGCCTGTTAAGCGCCCTAAACCCGCCGCGGCTAAGCCAAAGCCCAAAGACGCATACACCCCGCCACCGGGCACTGGCACTGTGCTCGAGACCCCGGCGGGTGCGATAGAGGCCGCCCCAAAGGCCCAGTAAGGGAGCGGCAAAGAGGGACTAGTCCCAGCCCGCCCTCTGGTGTAGAAGCCGCTCCAAACCTACATATCGCCGAACACCTCTCAGGCTTTGAAAGGCCCGCAAGTTATGGCCACCGTGCTCCTCGTCGTTCATATTATGGTCGCAGCTGCGCTTGTCGGCGTGGTTTTGCTGCAGAAGTCCGAAGGCGGGGCGCTTGGCATCGGCGGCGGCTCGGGCGGCTTTTTGACGGGTCGCGGCACGGCTAACCTTTTGACGCGTATTACGGCGATGCTGGCGGCGGCCTTTTTCACCACCAGCATTTTGCTGAGCATTTTGGCCCGCCATAATGCTCCGGCAGGATCGGTATTTGATACCGCGAAGCCCGCTGATGCGCCCGCTGCGTCAGGCCCGGCGACGCCGGGCGAGGCACCAGTAGCGCCAGCAGCCCCCACGGGCCGCGGCGGCATTCTAGACAAGATTCAGCCTCCGCAGATCCCAGGTCCGGCTCCTGGCCAAGTCCCAGGCGGACAGTAAAAGCAGGCTTCGGTTAACCTTGTTCGATAGCCAACTTGAACACGGCCTCCTAAAGGGCCGTGGATGATGCCAATTTGCCGCTTTCGAATCTTGACCGCGGCGTGCGAAACCCAAATCCCATGCAACGGTACATCTTCATCACCGGCGGCGTGGTCTCCTCCCTTGGAAAAGGCCTAGCCTCCGCCGCCCTGGCTGCTCTTCTACAAGCGCGCGGGTATTCGGTTCGGCTCAAAAAGCTCGACCCCTATCTCAACGTCGATCCGGGCACCATGAGCCCGTATCAGCACGGCGAAGTCTTTGTGACCGATGACGGGGCGGAAAC
>JAYTQI010000317.1:0-1675 GCA_043746825.1 Hyphomicrobium sp.
GTTCGGATCATCCGCAACAAGCTTGTCAACTGCCGGGCCTGGACGCAGCGGAGTGAGACCTTCGGCGGCCTCATAGACCGGCTGGTTTTCCGGGCTGGCAAGGAACTTGGCGAACTCGACAGCCTTGTCTTCTACGCCAGTGCCTTTGAAAATCGCAAAGCTGTCGGTAATCAGCAGCGTGCCCGGACCCTTGGCATTCGGCCCAAGCGGCAATGGCGCAACGCCCCATTTGAACTTCGCGTCTTTCAACAAGTTCTTTGCGCCAACAGAAGCCTGAATCATGCCGAGCTTGCCATCAAGGAAAATGGCGCGCACTTCGTTTTGCTCGTAGGAGGTCGGTCCTTCTTCCGCATAAGCAGTAATGTCTTTGAGCGCGGTCAAAGCGGCAAGATTTTCCGGGCTGTCCAGCGTGATCTTGTTGTCCGCATCAATCACCGAACCATTATTGCTGTAAACCCAATGCAAGAATTGATGCATGGTGTTATCGAAGGTTTTCGCAACGACGCCGAAACCGGCATTGCCGGTCTTTTCCTTGATGGCTTTGGCAGCCGCCAGCTCCTCGGCCCAAGTTGCGGGCGCTTTTTCGGGGTCAAGCCCGGCAGCGGCGAACAGGTCCTTGTTCCAATAGAGCGACTTCGTCGAGAATGCGACGGGTACGCCCCATTGCTTGCCGTTCGAAGTCACGGTTTCGACGATGTAGGGGTAATAAGCCTTCTTTTCCTCCTCCGTGTAGGTGACCGGAACAATCAGGTCATTGGCGGAAAACTGTTTGAGCGTGCGCGAGCCAACATAGGCTAATCCTACCGGCGTGCCCGCTGCGGCAAGCGTCGTCACCTTATCCTGACATTGATCCCAGCCAACGGCTTCCGGGGCGATTTTGAAACCCGCATTCGCCGCTTCCCATTTTGCGATGAGATCGGTGTGGACAGCACTCAGCTTGTCCCCACATTCGACAAAACTAATCGTCTTGTCTTCCGCCGCCGCCATATTCGGCAGAACCGCTAAGGCAAAGGCCACACCGGCTAAAAGTTTAGATGGTACTTTCACTGTTCTTACTCCCTGTTACCGCCCCGAGATTGGGGCACTCTTCTACTGTTTCACCGCACCGGCGGTCAGACCGGCGACGAGATAACGCTGCAGAAATACGATGATGATAAGCGCCGGCATGATGCCGACAAAGCTGGCAGCCATGAGTTCATTCCAAACCACTTCCTGACGGCCGAAATAGGCAAACAGGCCGATAGCAAGCGGCATGAACTCTGACTTTGAATTGAATGTCAGCGCAAAAATGAACTGCTGCGCATAGACGCCAATGAATGTGGCGATCGCCGCCACCATAATGCCTGGCATGGCCAGCGGCAGGATGACACGCCGCAGGATATAGAGGCGGCTGGCACCATCCACCCAGGCGGCCTCTTCCAGCTCGCGCGGAATGCGCAGAAGGTAAGCGCGAAGAAGCCAGATTGCTGTTGGAATGAGGAATGCGACTCCCGGCACGATCATGGCGAAATAGGTGTTCAAAACACCAAGCGAGCGCATCAGCCTGAAAAGAGGAATGAGTAGCACGGCGCCTGAAAACATGTTCACCGCCAAAAACGCGCCAAGCAACGCGCCGCGGCCCGGGAATTCGATCCGTGCAAAGGCGTAAGCGGCGGGCACGACCAAAAGCAGCACG
>JAYTQI010000318.1:0-8526 GCA_043746825.1 Hyphomicrobium sp.
TCATCATGGCCAAAGTCTTCCGAGCGTTCCTCGGAAACCATGGCGTAACCTGCAGCATCAGCAGCAGAGATTAGTGCTTCTATACGCATTCACTTCGCCTCGTACATCAAACGGGCCATTTTCCCTCTGGCCCATATCGCCCCAAACTCAGTGCCCCTAAGCAGCCCTGGCGCGACATGGTCAGTATTCCTCCAAGTGTGCGCTTGAGCAAGTTATTTTTCTCTTATTTATGACGGATTTATGCAAAAGAACCTCACTTGCTTAGCGTGCGATGCAACACGAGCGTTCCAGAATGACACTTACGTTGCGCTGCAATAACATGCTGTCATGAAACTTTTCTGACAAAGCATCTTGCGCGCGCCCTCGCTTCGGAGGACGATCTTGCCGCCGCCCTCTTGCCGAGGCGCGGGGTGCGGCGGGCAACGGCGCGCGCCTCGTGTAGGAGGACACAATGGCTAGTTCTGAGGTCCCTAAAGGCGGCAATGGCAATCATGGCAGAGCAGGTGGGGTCCGTGGCGCACGCTGCATCGCGCTGATCGGGCCCTTCGCAAGCGGCAAGACGACGCTCCTAGAAGCCATCCTTGCCCGCACCGGATCGATATCGAGACCCGGCTCGATCGCAGCCAAAAACACTGTCGGAGACGCCACGCCCGAAGCCCGCGACCACGCCATGAGCGTCGCCCTCAATATCGCCAACGTCACCTTCCTCGACGATTCCTTCACCTTCATCGATTGCCCAGGCTCTGTTGAATTCTTGCATGAAGGCGCGTTGGCGCTGTCAGCTTGTGATGCCGCCGTTGTGGTTTGCGAACCAGACCCTAAGCGCGTGCCAGCTTTGCAAATTATTCTGAAACAGCTTGAAGACATGGGCCTGCCGCACTTTTTATTCTTGAACAAAATCGACAGCTTTTCGACGCACGTCCGCGAAATCATCCCAAGTTTGCAACCGGCCAGCGCCAAGCCGCTTGTGCTGCGCCAAATCCCGATTTGGGAAAATGGCATTGCGACCGGTTTCGTCGACCTCGCCTCGGAGCGTGCTTATGTTTACCGCGAGCATCAGGAAAGCCAGATTATCGAATTGCCAAAGCAGGTCGCGGACCGCGAAAAGGAAGCCCGTTTCCAGATGCTGGAAAAACTCGCCGACTATGATGACGAGCTGATGGAGCAGTTGCTGGGTGATATTCCGCCGCCCAAGGATAAGATTTTTGACGATCTGCGCAAAGAGTTGGCGGATGGACTGATTTGCCCGGTGCTGCTCGGCTCAGCAGAACACGGCAATGGCATCTTGCGGCTGTTGAAAGCGCTGCGCCACGAGGTGCCGTTTGTGCAAGAGACCGCTAGGCGCTTGAAACTCGAAAACGCCAAATCGGCGGCTTACGTCTTCAAATCGCTGCACACCAAAGCCGGCGGCAAGCTGTCGTTCGCGCGCGTGCTGACTGGCGATCTCCCCGATAGCGCGACGCTGGTTGGCGCGGGTGGCAAAGAAGAACGCGCGGCGGGTATCTTTACGCTCAAAGGCGAGGAGACAACCAAACGCGGCCCGGCTAAGGCTGGCGATACGGTTGCGCTGGGCCGCTTAGAGCACATCCAAGCGGGAGAGACCGTCACGACTGGCAAAGGCGGTGTGGTGCAAATCAAAGCCGCATCACCGCCACAGCCCGTGCTCGCCATTGGCCTTGGCCTCAAAGATCGCAAAGACGAGGTGAAATTATCAGCGGCGGTTGCCAAACTTGTTGAGGAAGACCCCTCGCTCAAGGTCGAACACACCACCGATACCCACCAGATCCTGCTCCACGGCCAGGGCGAGATGCACTTGCGGGTCGCCATCGAGCGGCTACGACGGAAATACGGCATCGAGATTGTGCGCGAGCCCCGGCGTGTTGCTTACAAGGAGACGATCAAGGGTGCGACGGAAGTGCGTGGCCGCCACAAGAAGCAGTCGGGCGGGCATGGCCAGTTTGGCGATGTCAAAATCGAGATTTCACCTCTGCCGCGCGGCAGTGGCATTATCTTCAGCGAAAAAATAACCGGCGGCGCAGTGCCGAAGAACTACATACCATCCGTTGAAATTGGCGTGCGCGATTATCTTGAAGAAGGTCCGCTTGGCTTCCCCGTTGTTGATGTGGCGGTGGTGCTGACCGACGGCTCTTATCACGATGTCGACTCTTCCGACATGGCCTTCCGCCAGGCGGGCCGGTTAGCGATGTCAGAGGGAATGCCCAAATGCTCACCCGTCTTGCTTGAGCCGGTGCAGGCGGTGGAAATCGCGGTACCGTCGGAATCGAATTCGCGCATCAACGGTATCATCTCGCAGCGCCGTGGCCAGATTTTGGGTTTTGATACCCGCGAGGGCTGGCCGGGCTGGGATATCATCCAGGCGCATATTCCAGCATCTGAAATGGACAACCTGATCATTGATGTCCGCTCTGCGACGGCAGGCGTTGGCTCGTTCACCGCCAAGTTTGATCACCTGTCGGAGTTGACGGGCCGCCTCAAAGACCAAGTGCTGGCGGCGCACAAACAAGCGGCGGAGTGAAATGTGATTCCCTCTCCCCGGATCGCCGGGGAGAGGGGTTTTTTCAATGCGTATATTCCGCGCCCCACAGCTGTTCCATGCGCGCGTCACGGCCGCAGCCCGAGCGGTAGAATTTATAGCGGATCGGATTTTTCTTGTAGTAGTCCTGGTGATAGTCTTCAGCGGCGGTGAAGACACCTGCTGGCGCAATCTGCACTGCTATCGGCTGCTTGAATTTTCCGGTTTTTTCCAGCGCGGCTTTGCTCGCTTCAGCTAAAGCTTTCTGTTCGTCTGAGTTTGTGAAGATGGCCGGGCGGTACTGGCTGCCGCGATCGCAGAACTGCCCGCCGCCATCGACGAGATCGACGTGGTGCCAATAATAGTCGAGCAGTTTTTCGTAACTGACTTTTGACGGATCGTAGGTGACTTGCAGCGCCTCGGCGTGGCCGGTCTGGCCGCCGCCAACTTCCTCATAGGTAGGATGTTCGGTCTTGCCGCCAGCGTAGCCCGAGGTTGTTTCAAGCACGCCCGGCACCTTGTCGAAATCGCTTTCAACACACCAGAAGCATCCTGCCGCGAAGATAGCGGTTGCCTTGCTTGCAGCGGGTGCTGGCGCATTTTCAGCGCCAGCTGCGAAGGGGATTAAACTAAGCAGCAATGCATTCGCGATCAGAGTCGCAATCCGGTTCATATCGGTTGTCCTTGTGGTTGCGGCTCAGCTCGCGGCTTTGGGCACGAACTTCATGGCGACGCCATTCATGCAATAGCGCAGGCCGGTTGGTTTTGGGCCGTCCTCAAAAACGTGGCCCAAGTGGCCACCGCAACGCCGGCAATGGACCTCGGTGCGCGTTGAGAAGAAGCTCTTGTCGACGCTTGTGCCAATAGCGTTATCGAGCGGCTTCCAGAAGCTCGGCCAGCCGGTGCCGCTGTCGAATTTGGCTTCCGACGAATAGACCGGCAAGTCGCAGGCGGCGCAATCGTAGGTGCCAGGGTCATACTTCTTATCGAGCGCCGAGGTGCCGGCCCGCTCCGTGCCATGCTTGCGCAGGACCTGGAATTGCTCAGGCGTTAAAACCTTCTTCCACTCGTCCTCGGTCTTGGCGATTTCGAACGTCATAGCTTTCTCCTCGGCAGCGTTCGCAGCATTTTTGATCATCGGTGCCGCCAGCGCAATTGCGAGGCCGGCCTTGGTAAAATCCCGGCGGGTAAACATGAAAGGCTCCTTGGGTCTCATAACGGGTGATTTTCAATCCTGTACCGGCGGGTCTGGCACCGGGTTCGCTGACATATACGGGCCAACCCACCCGGATGTTTCGGGCTAAGATTGATCACAACTCCGTCAGGATCATGAAACACCAGCAATCTCGACCCGTTTGTCGATTTTGATCTCTTTGGGGCTCAATTTACAGCGGTAGCTGAACATTTCGACGCCCCCTGCGAGTGCCTTGGCAAAGGCCGCACCATAGGCGGGATCAATGTCGCGGGCGACGTCGAAGGTCTTGGCATCACCGCGCTGGATCAAAAACACCATGACGGCGCGATGCCCTTCGCGAACCATGTTGCGCAGTTCTTCGAGATGTTTGACGCCGCGCTCGGTCTTGCTATCCGGAAATTCTGCGAGGCCCGGTTTTCGCATGAGATGGACGTTTTTGACTTCGACGTAGCAGCAACCTTTCGGCCCGCCCTCCAGCAGGCAGTCGATGCGGCTGTTGGCGCCATATTTGACCTCACGCCGCAATGTTGGGTAACCGCCCAACTCTGCAATCGTACCATTCGAGATGGCATCCGCGACAAGGCCGTTCGGGTGATTGGTGTTGATGCCAACCAGCGTGGTACTTTTGCCAGCGACAGCTTCGATCAATTCCCAGGTATGGCGGTACTTGCGGGTTGGGCTATCGCTTTCCGATAGCCAGACTTTTGAGCCGGGCGTTGTCAGCCCCATCATAGAACCAGTATTGGGGCAGGTGGCGGTGACGGTGGCGCCGTCGTCGAGACGCACGTCCGCAAGAAAACGCTTGTAGCGCTGGATCAGGGTGCCGGGCAAAAGCGGGTTTGCGAATTTCATGACGCTGAGATAACCGCCAGAGTACCATGCCTGCAATCTGAAACTGCTACTGTCAGCCAATAAACGCGATTCGTTTTGGGGGACTCCCGTGCTACGCTTGATATCGATCTTGGCGGCTATGGCCTGGAGCCTCATCTCTACCCGGGCGATGGCAGCAGGCGAAGTCCGCATCGAATACATGACGTGGCTTGAGGTCCGCGACGCGCTGAAAGCTGGCAAGACGACGGTCATCATCCCAACGGGCGGCGTCGAACAGCACGGCGCACACATGGTGCTTGGCAAGCACGATTTCATCGTCGCCGAGACATCGCGCCGGATTGCCGAAAAACTTGGCGACGCGCTGGTGGCGCCGGTGATGCCGTATGTGCCCGAGGGCGACATTGCCAAGCGCGAAGGGCACATGGCTTTTGTTGGCACGATCAGTGTGACGCCCGAAGCGTTTGCGATGATCCTGCAATCGGCCGCGGAAAGTTTCCGTGCCCACGGATTTAAGACCATCGTCTTTGTCGGCGACCACGGGCAAAGCATCCCGCCACAGCGGGCCGTCGCCAAGGTGCTGTCACGGCTATGGGCGGGTGAAGTCGTGCGCGTCATCAATGCCGAGAACTATTATGACAAGCCGGGCGGCGTGGAATGGTTGAAGGCGCAGGGCGAAACTGACGCGCAAATCGGCCAACATGCCGGTATCCGCGACACCTCGGAACTAATGGCCGTTTTCCCTGCTGGCGTCCGTCCGGATAAACGCGTCGCCGACAAAGACGGCGTCAACGGTGATCCCACGCGAGCTACCGCCGAGCGCGGTCAGAAGCTGATTGAGCTTAAGGTCGAGGCGGCAGTGAAAGAGATCGAAGCCGCGCGCAAGGCCCCCATTGATGTCAGCGGCGCAGACCAAGACGGCGGCATCTTGCACAGCCTGTGGCGCTGGATTTTTGGCTGAACGGCCTTTCGCGCTGTCCCGCGAGGGTGCTAAGGATCAGCAGTCGATATAAAATTACTAAGATTACGGAGTGAGTGCGTGGCCGGGCCCCAAGACATCACAGCGGCATTGCTCGTTATTGGCGACGAGATCTTGTCGGGCCGCACCAAGGACAAGAATATCGGCACCATTGCCGATCACCTGACCGCAATTGGCATACGCCTTCGGGAAGTCCGCGTTGTCGCCGATGACGAGAGTGAAATCATCGCTGCCGTCAACACACTGCGCGCCCGTTACACCTATCTGTTCACCACTGGCGGCATCGGCCCAACCCACGACGACATCACAGCCGACAGTATTGCTAAGGCCTTTGGCGTCTCGATTGACGTCGATCCCCGCGCCAGCGCGCTCATGAAAGCTGCTTGCGACGCCCGCGGTGTTGAGCTGACGCCCTCGCGGCTGCGCATGGCCCGTTTGCCAGCTGGCTCAGACCTCGTCGAGAACGCCATCTCCATCGCGCCCGGCTTCATGATCGGCAACACTATTGTCATGGCCGGCATTCCCGACATCATGCTCGTGATGCTCGACGCCGTGACGCCGCGGCTTAAGACCGGCGCTAAAATGCTGTCCGAGACCATCCCGCTTGAGCGGCCCGAGAGCCAGATCGCCGACATGTTTGCATCCCACCAGAAGCTCTACCCCGATATCGCCATGGGCAGTTATCCGTGCCTGCGCGATGGCCATCCCGCGACCGATCTCGTGCTGCGCGGCACCGATCCGGCGCGCCTCGCGCATGCCAGCTCAGAGCTGAAATCTAAACTCGGGATTTCTGGTTGAATCTGGGGCCTGCAAACCCGCAAGTCACATGAATTGTGACAAAACAAATCCCAACCTATTGATAAAAAACAATTTAGTGCGCCGCAACAAAGCGGCAATCCGCCACGGAGCCAGGGCGCATGGTTAATTCCTATCTTGGCGGCGGCTTACACTGGTTTTGTTTCATCGAGCAGTAGCCGGTTGAGCACATGGAGGAAACGGCACGCAGGGCACGCGTGCAATCGTTAGAAACAGGAGCGTTTTATGTTCAGAGGGTTCTCTCTGGCGGATGTCCGCCTTGCGCTGTCGCGCACCCTGCTTACAGCCGCACTTTTCAGTCCAATGCTTTTCACCACGTCAGCCGAGGCTAAAACACCCGGCCACACCTATTGCTTCCATGGCATTTGCCACCGCGTCAACTCAATCGCTGAGATGACCGCGCTGGTTGGCCAGGATGAAACCTTCTCGGCATCGTTTTATGATGACTGCGCGCGTGATCCCTATAATCCTTGCGGGCTGACATCATCGGGCGAAGTCTTCCACGCCGACACGCCTGACAACGCCGCCAGCCCGATCTATCCCGACGGCACGGTGCTAATGGTACGCAACGGCGCCAACGGCCGTACCGCTGTGGTGCGCGTCAACAACGCCGGGCCGTATCATGGCACGCGCAAGCTGGACGTGTCGCGGGCGACCGCAGAAGCGCTCGGCTTCAAGAAGCGCGGCGTCGCAAAGTTGCAGGTCCGTGTGATGGCGGCACCAACCAAAGCTGAAGCCAAGTACAAGAAGAACCGGCATTATGATGAGGTCGCAGGCTTCGTCGGAAAGTTCGCGTCGCTCGATGCTGCAGATGCGCGTACGCAGCTAGCTTTGGGGAAGACAAAAGCGCCGGCAGTTGTTCGCGTCGCATCATTGGCCAGCCGCATCACGCCACTGTTTAAGGGCTCAAAGATGGCGTCAGCGGATAACATCGTGATTGCGCCAGCGGTTGCTGAGCGCGAGTCCCCAGCCGATGGCCTGCGCGCAGCGGCCAGGCGCTCTCTTGGGCTTGAACCTCTATCGCGCCGCGTCGCGCCTGTGACCACGGCAGAAGCTTTGTTCGGCCAGATCACCCGGCAATTCTGATCTCACGCCGCGCAAAACAATAGTAATCCCCGCTGGCACGCGCGGGGATTATTTTTTGCGCTGCTGTCATTCTCGGGCCCGTCCCGAGGATCCAATTTTCTACTAGGCTGGGAAATTGAGGCGTGATGGATCCTCGGATTAAATCCGAGGATGACAATTTGGGCCGAGGATCGTTAGTTGAGCGGTGCGCGTTCGCGCTTGCCGAATTCGTTGCGCTGACCTTCAGAGCGCGACGCGGACTGTTTGACAGGTTCAGTGTCCAGCTCTTCTTCAATGAACAGTTCATAGTGCGTCTCGAGCGCATCAAGAAACGCCGCCGCCATGTCCATCAAAGGCCCGAGTGTGATGCGCTTGGCGACCAGAAAATTATCGTCAATGCTGAGCGAGCGCGGATCGGAAACGTGGGCTGCGTCCGGCGCGATCAGGCCGCGTGAGCGCACATAGGCCACAAGATCATCGCCGGTATCGAAATCAGATTGCGAGGCATCGCCGCATTCGTCAACCGCGTCGAAGAGGATAGCGGTGCCGGATACGAACAACTTGGCGATGGCAGAAAAGCGGGCGTCGATTTCGGCGAGAATTTGCGCGTGTGAGCGGGCTTTCAAGACGCGGGCGATCAGCATCATCTCAAAACCGCGCACCTCTTCGGCAATCTGGCGCTGCTGGGTTGCGAACTGGCTGGCAACGCCCGGAGCTTCGGCGAGCATCCGCCAATCCGCCCCGCGCGCGACCAGATCTTCGCCCGCCGCCAGGGCGCTATCGAGATGTTCGGCCAGCAAATAAACGGAAACTGGCGCTGGTGGCGCTTGTGATGCCATCGTGAAGTTACCCCCGCAACTTGAAACTTGCGGCAACACTGCACTGATTCGGGTCTTTTGCGAAAACGAGCACAAGCGAAAATGGGCGGCCTTGTGGAGTAAGGGGGATAAGCTGTGGGGAATGTTCATAGCTCCACTGTCCGCCCGTTTCACTTTCGGGACGTTAAGGGTACGCGAGGGAGCGCGGGCGGCGGGCGCTGCGATCCATGAATTCAAATGGGCAGCGTTGCCGCCGCCCGCGCCGGTGCTGTCAGCAGCCGCTGGACGTCTC
>JAYTQI010000319.1:0-1660 GCA_043746825.1 Hyphomicrobium sp.
AGAAGTCATCGCTGCGGGCGTCCGGAAACTGGACAGGCTTACTTTGGTTATGCGCTTGCCCGCATTGACTGTGCTTGGCAGGGTTCGGGCGCGATTGGGCGAGGCGGACGCGCTCGGCATACTGGAGTCAGCGCTGCAAGACGCGGTCTCAACCGAAGAGATGCAAAACATTGCCCCGGTCAGGTTCGGCTTGATTGAGGCCGGATGGCTGACTGATAATTTGGTGCTCTGTGAAATTCACCTGAACGCCCTTGCAGGCGAAGCAATTGAGACGTTCAATGACTGGGAATTTGGCGAGCTCGCGGTTTGGTGGCGGCGTTGCGGAATGGAGCGGCCGTTTCCGTGCGCAAGCCGGGAAATCAAAGGTCCGCGCGCCGCTGAGCTACGCGGAGAGACCGCAATAGGCGCTGCGGAATGGTTGCGTTTGGGCCTTCCCTACGAGGCTGCGCTCACATTGTCCCAGGCCGCAGGCAGCGGGGCGGCTGATTGCTTTACGCAGGCGGTGACAATTCTTGAATCGATTGAAGCCAATGCCGCCGCCTCGTTGGTAAGAAACCGCGCTAGAAAACTTGGGTTTGCGGGAGAAATGCCAAAGTCCCGCCGTGGTCCCTACAAAGCAGCGCGCGCAAACCCGCTTAGTCTCACGGGCAGAGAACTCCAGATCCTCGGCTTTCTTGCCCAAGGCACCAGCAATGCGGAGATTGCCAGAGAGCTTGGCCGCTCACACCGAACAATAGAGCACCATGTCACCGCGCTGCTCGCAAAGCTCAATGCCAAGAATCGCCTAGACGTGCTGCTTCGTCTGCAAAGCGAGCCTTGGCTTCTGCCAAGCGCGGATGCCGCAAGCGCCTGACGCGCTGAAAGCCTATCAGAAATTGCGTGATTTATCCCTCATACGGGTGATTTCTTGCGGGCGTTGAACTGTTATGCGACATTACCTAAGGTAATGTGGACTCGCCCGGGACGAAACCCCTCGACCGAACCGAGAATGCGCAGGTGGTCAAATGCTGATTGAGCGCGAAGAGCAGCTTGATGTTCTCCTGAAGTCGGCACGGCGTGCCATTCAGGGGCATGGAAGCGTTGTCGTGATCGGCGGCGAAGCAGGAATAGGCAAGACCTCTGTGCTGCGGGAGTTTGCCAGGCAGCCGGAAAGCGGCGTGCGCGTTTTTTGGGGCGGCTGCGAAGCGCTATTCACCCCAAGGTCCCTTGGGCCGCTGCATGATATGGCTGGCGCGATCAATGCCCGGCTGCTTGCCCTTTTTGATCAAGGCGCGTCGCAGGACCGGCTGTTTCCGGCGCTCATGGAGGAACTGCAAAACGCCCGCAGCGCCAGCGTGCTGATATTTGAGGATGTTCACTGGGCTGACAACGCTACGTTGGACCTTATCAAATATCTTGGACGCCGTTTAGCCTTCCTGCGCGTGGTGCTGATCCTGTCCCTGAGGACCGACGAAATTGACAAAGACCATCCCATGATCCAGGTGCTCGGTGATCTCCCGTCGGCTGTTACAACGCGCATAGACCTCAAACCGCTATCGCCTGCAGCCGTAGCCATGCTCGTCCAGCAGTCTCACGCGCCGATGGGCGAGCTCTATCGCGTCACCAATGGCAATCCGTTTTTTGTCACTGAGCTTTTGGCCAAGAACCCGTCTGAGACCGC
>JAYTQI010000320.1:0-8477 GCA_043746825.1 Hyphomicrobium sp.
ACGGGCTTGCGCATCGTGATCCTCGCAGGCTCGTCGCAAAATTATTCATGCGGATATTATATCATCCGAATCGCAAATGTCAAAGGCCGAGTAGCATCGCTGCAGATTGGAAAAAAACGGATGGCGCAGTTGGGCAATGTGCTGACTGGCGACCAGCAACAGTTGTGGCAAGCTGATTCAGCGGCGAATTAATCACTCACTTCCAAAACACAAAAGCCCCGCTGGGCGGCGTATAACGCGGCCGCTAAGCAGGGCTTGGACTTCTGAGACCGGATATGCCGGTGTTAATGCCGTGTGGCGGTTCGCAACCGTTCGATCTCGTCCTTCAGCTTCAGCTTCTCTTGCTTCATTCGTCGGATGGTCGCGTCGTCTGAACCGGGTCTCGAGACTTCTTCGTGGATCCTTTGCTCGAGCATACGGTGTTTTTCGGAAAGCTCTGCAAGATGAGACGTCATCGCCATCAGTGCCTCTCCTTCGATAGTTTGCTAACGTGCTCATGCTGCCACACGCCGCCTGCTTCGTCTAGCCTCCAAGTCAGGCATATGACGGTTTTGGTTGCCTGAGAATGTATCTTTGACCGCCCTCGGACAGTGAAATTCATCTATATTTTTCAATGTTTTGGCTGCATTGCACCGATTAGATGTTTTGTTTGTTGCAAGAATAGGCGCAATGGTTGACAAAGCCGCGAATGGCCAAGGCGGGGGCAAGGCGTCAAATATGGAGCGGCGCGACGAACGCGAGTTGCGGGAAGAACTGGTTAATCTGCGCGCCGAGCATCGCCGGCTCGACGAGGAGATCGTGGCCCTTGAAGGCAATGCGCACTCCGATCAGTTGCTGGTCAAACGCTTGAAGAAGAAAAAGCTGGCCATCAAAGACCGCGTCACCGCCATCGAAGACGAATTGCTGCCCGACATCATTGCTTGAGGCAGCACGGGCTCAACAACCAATTGCGCCTGATCCTATTGTAAATCGGGCTTCACTCCTCTAAACCCCGGCCTTTCCCAAGGTCTGGACCTAAGGATCTATGGCGCGCGCAAAACCCCTCGTTGGCATTATCATGGGCAGCCAATCGGACTGGCCGGTGATGAAACGTGCGGCCGAAATCCTCGACACTCTTGGTGTCCCTTATGAGGCCAAGATCGTGTCAGCGCATCGCACACCCGAACGGCTCTACAGTTACGCCAAAGGCTCGAAAGCGGCAGGCCTCAAGGTCATTATCGCGGGCGCAGGCGGGGCGGCGCATCTGCCCGGCATGACGGCATCAATGACGCCGCTCCCAGTGCTCGGAGTGCCCGTTGAGAGCAAAGCACTCTCCGGTCTTGATAGCCTGTATTCCATTGTCCAAATGCCGGCCGGCATTCCCGTTGGAACTTTGGCCATTGGCGAGGCTGGCGCCAAAAATGCTGGGCTTCTGGCCGCGCAAATCTTGGCGCTCTCTGACTCTGCACTCGCTGAGCGCCTTGATGCTTGGCGCACGAAAAACACCGCGTCGGTCGCGGACGCCCCCAAAGACCCTTGAGAATTCGCACGCATGACCGCACTCCCTCCTGGTTCAACCATTGGCATTCTTGGCGGCGGACAATTGGGCCGCATGCTGGCCATGGCAGCGGCGCGGTTGGGGCTCAGATCCCACATCTACGCGCCCGAAGCTGACAGCCCGGCCTTTGAAGTCGCAGCCGAGCGAACGCTCGCGGCCTATGACGATGAAAAGGCGCTCACCGCTTTCGCGAAGTCAGTCGATGTTGCGACGTATGAGTTTGAGAATATCCCAGTTGCGACGGTTGAATTCCTCACAAAGCTCGTGCCCGTCCGCCCCGGCGCCAAAGCGCTGGCGTGCGCCCAGGACCGCATCAACGAGAAAACCTTGGCGCGCGAGCTCGGCGCCATGACCGCAGATTTTGCCGGCGTTAACAGCTATGAGGAATTGAAAACCCGGCTTAGCCAAATCTCCCCGCCCTGTGTTTTGAAAACACGGCGCTTTGGCTATGATGGCAAAGGCCAGGCCAAAATCCTTAATATAGATGACGCCCGCCTCGCCTGGGATGCGATGCGCGATCAGCCCTCAATTCTTGAGAGCTTCGTCAACTTCCAGCTCGAAGTCTCCGTCATCGCGGCACGCTCAGCTGACGGCGAATTCCGCGCCTATGATGTGACCGAGAATGAGCACAGGCACCACATTCTGCATCGCTCACTGGCGCCGGCGCGCATCCAGCCAAAAGCTGCCGCACAGGCCATCGACATTGCGCGCCGGATCGCTGAACGCCTCGATTATGTTGGCGTATTTGCGATTGAATTCTTCGCGCTCGATTTTGTGCGAAGCGAAGTTCTCTACGTCAATGAGATGGCGCCGCGCGTCCACAACTCCGGCCATTGGACCATTGACGGCGCGGTCACATCGCAATTTGAACAGCACATCCGCGCAGTCGCCGGCTGGCCATTGGGCTCGACGGCGCGCAAGGCGCCCGCCGTTGAAATGATCAACCTGATCGGCGATGACATCCACGCCTGGAAAGACCTCGCGGCCGATACTGGCGCCTTCCTCCACCACTATGGCAAGAAGGAAGCCCGTGCCGCTCGCAAGATGGGGCATGTCACGCGCTTGCTGCCCAGCATGCCGCACTAACAGCGCGGCTTAAGCCAGCGTGGCGGCGAGATTATCGAGGATCATCTCCCAGCCTTTTGACGTTCGATCCGCAAAGTGCGCCCATTGCGGTTCCATAGCGTGCGTCAAGGTCAGTTCCGAGCCGCCCTCTACGGGCGAAATGTCAACGGTGATGTGACTGACATCATCCGACATGTTGACCGTGAACATGAAGGCAAGGCGGCGCGGCCGGTCGATCTCAAGATACTCGCCAAGATGTTCCATCACCTCGTCCTCGCGCTTTTCCACAATGCAGAACTCGCCACCAACGGACGGGTCGATTTCGGCACGCAGCATTTCGCCATTGGGTGTCGCGAACAGCCATTTGGAAGCGCTCACGGGGTCGAGCCACGCGTCGAATACTGTTTCCGGGCTGCGTTCAAAGCGGCGCGTCACCGTCAGTTTGAATTTTTCTTGGTTTGTCATCTCAATCGTTTGGCCTCGTTTGAAAGCGGTAATCTAGCGAGCGCCGCGCCGTTATCCACAAGCACAGCGGCGCAGAGTATTGTCAGATCTCTCACTGCAATCTAAGGTTGCATATCGCATTCTTTCGCTTGATATCGAGAGGAGGTGCTGGGGATGCCATCGGGGCCGGTAGCGCAAAACCGCCCCGATGGACAATCTTAACGGGCTTTGGTATACGCACTTCAGAAATTGGCACGGGATGCGGTGGCTGTAAGCCTCCGGTCTAGTGTTATTATTGCTTTCCGGCTCAACCTCATCCCATAGGAAACACCGCGTGCAGGTTCTCGTTCGCGACAACAACGTCGATCAGGCGCTTAAAGCCCTCAAGAAAAAGATGCAGCGCGAGGGTATCTTCCGCGAAATGAAGCTGCGGAACTACTTCGAAAAACCGTCCGAGAAAAAAGCCCGCGAAAAGGCAGAAGCTGTGCGGCGAGCCCGCAAGCTCGCGCGCAAGAAATTGCAGCGTGAAGGTCTTCTGCCCGGTAAGCCCGTTGTGGTCCGTGGCGCTGGTGGTCCCGGCGGTAAAGGCGGCCCGGGTGGCGCTGGCGGACGCGGTGGCTTTGGCGGCGGCGGTGCTGGTGGCGCAGGTGGCGGCGGCGGCGGTTACGGTGGTGGCGGCGGCGGATTTGGTGGCGGCGGCGGCGGTTTCGGCGGCCGTTAAAGCCAGCTCTCAGCACAATCTAATTTCAAGCGGCTCTGATGGCAAAGATCCGGGCCGTTCTTATTTTCGGCACACGGGCTCATCGCTGCGCGGTATCGTTGCGGTCTGCAACCTTAGTGGCGCCAACGCCTTCAGCCGTCATCCAAGCTTTCATGTCGATCATGCCGCCGCGCTCAATGGCGCTGACGTGCTGACCTTCCGGGTCGATGACAATCCGCTTGCGGCCCGGCGCGATCTCCGCCAGATGGCGGCCCATCTCAACTGGAATGATCTGGTCATTCACCGAATGGAAGATCAGCAGCGGCGCTTTGATATTGGCGATGTGAGCCTGGGTATCGTACTGGTCGATCACAGCAAGGTGGACTGGAAAGATCGGATAACTCAGAGCGGCGACGTCGGGGATCGACGTATAAGGCGAATCGAGTACGACGCCGCCAACAGGGCGGGCCGCAGCCACCTGCACAGCGACACCGGTCCCGAGCGACTCACCAAAGGCGATAATTGACGACGGCGTAACACCGCGCTCCCGCAAGGTATCGAAAGCAAATTTCGCGTCTGCAATGTTGTGGGCTTCCGTGGGCGCGCCGCTTGAGCCATTGAAGCTGCGATAGCTGATCGCAAACAAGCCCCAGCCCTCGCTTAAAAACTTACCAAAGCGATTGGCACGGACGGCCAGGGTGCCCGAGTTGCCGTGAAAATAGAGAATGGTTGGCTTGCCCGGCTCTGCGGTTTTAGCCCACGTCGTGAGGTGTTCACCATCTGGCGTCGTTAGCTTGAACTCGTCAACACCGCTGAGACCTGCTGCCCCCGGCGATACTGGTTCTCCGGCTGGCACGTAGAGCACGTCACGTTGTCCGATCGCCAGCAGCGCAAATGCGCCGAGCCAAACAGAGCCAGCAAGTATCGCCGTTTTCTTCGCAATTCCCTTAAGCCGCCCACGCATAGGCTTTGCTCCCGCCACGGAGCGAATCTAACGCGCAGTCACACAAGGAAGGCTTTTGAGGATCGGTAAAATTTTATGGATATGCTGTTTTAGCTGGTAATTTATTTCTGGTTACGAATTTCCCCGGCGCGCAGGCGGTCAATCCAAGCGTTAATGGCCTCAAACGAACCATAGAGATAATGATCAGCATGACCGGCCTCGGGGAAGGTCACGATCTCTTTAGGACCACCAGCAATGGCGAGTACTTCGCGGCCCATTACGACCGGAATGGTTTGATCTTTTTCGCCGTGTATGACCAGCAGGGGCAATTTCAAACCCGGCAGATAACGGCGTGACTCGTAGGTATCGGTCATCAAGAGCCGGATGGGAAACCACGGATAGCGATTGGCTGCCACATCTACGAGCGCGGTATAGGGCGCATCGAGAACAAGACCGGCAGCTTGCTTTTCTGCCGCTACCTGCACGGCGACGCCCGAGCCAATCGACTCGCCATAGAGGATGATGTCTTTGGCGGGAACACCCTCTTGGCGCAGCGCTTCATAGGCGAGCTTGGCATCGGCGACATTAGCGGCTTCACTGGGTTGCCCTGTGGATCCGCCATAGCCGCGATAATCCATCATGAACATGCCGCGCCCACGCACCATATATTTGCGGATGCGCTCGGCGCGTGTCGAGATGTTGCCAGCATTGCCGTGAAAGTACAGGATCGTTGGCTGGCCGGGCTGGGCCTTGGCGTACCAGCAGATCAGAGCCTCACCATCCGGGGTTTTTAGCGTGCGTTCCTCGACATTGGCGAGCCCAAATTCTTCAGGCGGTGTACGCTGCGGATTGGGAAAATAAACCAAGCGGCGCTGGCCAAGGTACAGCGCACCACCGGCTGCAAGATAAATCAGCCCAAGACCGGCGAAGAGATAGTTGATCATGCGCATATCGTGTCCATTGATCGACGCACTCGAATCCGTAGGCAAGCCTATACCCTGACCAAATACCCAATCCTCTCCCCCTCCCGCGCGCGGATGCGCTCAAGGTGGGCGAAGATTTCATCACCGTGCATCGGCCGGCCGGTCTCCGCGATGCACTCACGCTCAAGCTTTTGCAGCTCGTGATAAATCGGCTCGGCCGTCTTGTGCAGCATGGCGACGGTGGCAATGGTCTTACGCCGCATGTTAATCGGAATTCTGGGGACCACGCCCGATATCAAGTCCTTGGCGTCATCGGACAGCCTTGCGGCCACGCGGCCAAAAATCGAGACAAACCAAACGAGCCAGGTTTCCTTGAAGCGGTAATTATAGCCATCCATCCACTCAAAAACTTTATCCATGGTAAAGTCTTGCAGGCGGATGTTTGAGGTCTCGCGGTAGTCCTGCCATTCAGCGACCAGATCAAAATCTGGCTCAACATCAACGTCACCCGGCGCGAACGTGACATCGGCCTTGACGCCGATGCGATCAATAAAGTCGCGGTTTCTCAGGCCAATGTGCGTTGGAAACGTTGGAAGCTTTACTGCCCCATCGCTCGCAATGTGGAACGCCCGGTGCACGAGCTTGGAACAAAACAACCGCCGCTTATCATCAAGCCGCATCGTGAAATCATAGAGAATGCGCCGCTTAAAGGGCTTGCGCGAGGCTTCAACATGCTCATAGATTTTTTCTGCGGCGCGCTTGGCCAAAGCTGCGTCCTTATGGCGGTACAAAGCGGCGCGCACGAGCCCGTGTGAAAAAGTATGCGCCAGTGTATTAATAATCGCGCCGTCCTCGATCAGGCTTTCGACCATGGCATGACGGCCGTCTTCGCCAACATGAATCATGCCGACATGGCTGAACTGGCTGTCAACGTCCCCAATGCGGGCGATAGCGGCGCTGTTGTGGGCGTGGCCGCGCATCACGACAACATCGCCAGAGCGAAAGGCGATATCGCGGCCGTTATAGTAGGGCCAGTTGACGAGGGTATTGCGATCTTTTCCCGTGAAGCATGGCAACATGCCAGCACCTTCTGGCATTCGAGTATTATTGATTGCTATCTCGCCTAGCATGTCAGTGACGTAGCGCAACACACGCAGACAATCGCGGAGCTGGGCCATGGTCTCATGCGTAAGCAAGCCGCGCTGGCGCCACTCTGGGATGCGCGCCCGCAAGCTGGTGCGAACATCAAACAGCCGGTACATCAAAGCAGGCGCCGCCTTAGTGACTGCTTTTATGTCGTAACCTGAGAAGTTCGACTTCGCGACGCTGAGATAAATTTCGCCCAGCGTCTTACCGAGGTCTAAAGCATTGAGCGGCGGCTTGGCCGCCAAAGCTTCGAGACGCTCGAGATCGGCTTCAAAATTGGCTTTCACAACGGCGGGCGGCACGGACAAAATCCCCCATGATAACGGGGGCAGTATAGCAATTTTTGTGTCAGCGGCAGTGTGAAGAGGAATGGATATCGCGCCGGGTGTTGCTAAGGAGGCGCAGTCAAATTCCCTCCCCCTTGAGGAGAGGGCTAGGGTGAGGGGGGCAATTACGAGTTGTGAGAGCGAGAAACAAAAACCCCCTCAGCCAGCCATCGGCCACCCTCTGCCCAAGGGGATAAGGGTCTCAGCGGCACTCCTCAATGCGACAGTGACTTGGCGATTTCTTCTGTCATCTTTTTAGCATCGCCGAGCACCATCACGGTGTTGTCGCGATAGAAAACGGAGTTATCGATGCCGGCATATCCCGAGGCAAGTGAGCGCTTGTTGAAGAACACAGTCTTCGCTTTCCAGACCTGCAGCACCGGCATGCCGTAGATGGGCGACGTTTTGTCGTCTTCAGCGGCTGGGTTCACCACGTCGTTGGCACCGATGACGTAGACCGCGTCGGCCTGCGCGAATTCGCCGTTGATGTCTTCAAGCTCGAAGACTTCATCGTAAGGCACGTTGGCTTCGGCGAGCAGCACGTTCATGTGGCCCGGCATGCGGCCAGCGACAGGATGAATGGCGTACTTCACTTCGACGCCAGCCTTTTTCAAGGTTTCCGCCATTTCGCGCAGCGCGTGCTGGGCTTGCGCCACGGCCATGCCATAACCCGGAACGATGATAACTTTCGAGGCGTTCTTCAAGACGTAAGCGGCGTCTTCAGCTGAGCCAAGTTTAACAGGCTTTTGTTCGCCACCTGCCGCTCCTGGTCCCGCCGTCTCGCCGCCAAAGCCGCCCGCAATCACAGACAAGAATTGCCGGTTCATGGCCTTGCACATGATGTAGGACAAAATAGCACCCGATGAGCCCACCAGCGCACCCGTGATAATGAGCGCGATGTTGCCGAGCGTGAATCCAATGCCCGCTGCCGCCCAACCGGAATAGGAGTTGAGCATCGAAACGACGACCGGCATGTCCGCGCCACCAATCGGAATAATGATCAAGACGCCGAATGCCAGCGACGCCGCAACAATCAACCAGAACAAGAAGCCCGAGCCGCCTGAGTTGCAGAACCAGTAGATCAGCAGCAGAATGAACAGCCCAAGAGCCAGATTGATGGCATGACGCATGGGAAGCATAATCGGCTTACCCGACATCCGCGCCGACAACTTCATGAACGCGATGACCGAGCCCGTGAAGGTAATCGCGCCAATGGCAACGCCGAGCGACATCTCAAGCAGGCTTGCGCCATGAATGCGCCCGCCCGCGTCCGTGATGTTGAACGCGCTTGGCGCATATAGCGCTCCTGCCGCCACAAAAACGGCCGCAAGTCCAACTAGCGAGTGGAAGGCCGCGACCAGCTCCGGCATCATGGTCATCGGAATTTCGCGCG
>JAYTQI010000321.1:0-8472 GCA_043746825.1 Hyphomicrobium sp.
GCGCGCGCCAATTTGCGGGTGTTTATTCAGGCGGCCAAGGCGCGCGGTGACGCCCTCGATCACGTGCTGTTTGCGGGCCCTCCGGGTCTTGGCAAAACCACGCTCGCGCAGATCATGGCCAAGGAATTGGGCGTTGGCTTCCGGGCGACCTCGGGCCCTGTGATCGCGAAAGCTGGCGATCTCGCCGCGTTGCTGACCAACCTCGAAGAACGCGATGTGCTGTTCATTGATGAAATACACCGTCTCAGTCCTGCGGTTGAGGAAATTCTCTATCCGGCGATGGAAGATTTTCAACTTGATCTCATGATTGGCGAGGGCCCGGCGGCGCGCTCAGTCCGCATCGATTTGCAAAAGTTTACGCTTGTGGGCGCGACGACCCGCGTCGGGCTTTTGACCAATCCGCTGCGCGACCGCTTTGGCATTCCGGTGCGGCTGAATTTCTACTCGACGGCGGAGCTGGAATTGGTGGTTGCGCGCGGGGCGCGGGTGCTCGGCGCCGCGATGTCAACGGACGGCGCACGCGAGATTGCCCGGCGCTCACGTGGCACGCCGCGTATTGCCGGGCGGTTGCTGCGCCGCGTCCGCGATTTCGCGGCGGTAGATGGCTCGCCTGTTATCAATGCCGCTGTTGCCGACAAGGCGCTCAAAATGCTTGAGGTCGATAACGAGGGTCTCGATGCCCTCGATCATCGCTACTTGGGCTGCATCGCTAAAAATTATGAGGGTGGGCCGGTTGGCATCGAAACCATGGCGGCGGCGTTGTCCGAGCCGCGCGATGCGCTGGAAGAAATCGTCGAGCCGTATTTGCTCCAACAAGGCTTCATCTCGCGCACGCCACGCGGACGCGTTTTGACGTTAAAGGCTTACCGGCATTTGGGGCTCTCTGGCCCGGCGCGGTCCGCGGCGCCTGAACTGCCGATATTTGAAGATAATGATGACGGCGAACCTGGCGCGCGTTGAGTCCGCATCAATGCTAACGCCAGAATTCACGCTTTCGCCAGAGTTTGACGGCTAGTGTCCGGCGCGTCGTAAGTCCAAATGACAGCAGAGGGCACGCAACCGTGTTGACACGCCGCGACATTCTGAAAGCGCTGGCCGCGTTCGGCTTAACCGGCACGGGCTTTGGCGGCTATGCCCTGGCGGAACCGTTTCGCGATATCGTTACGCGCTATGCCCTGACACCGAAGGGATGGCCCGCAGGTTTGAGGCTGCGCATTGCGATCATCGCGGATTTGCATGCCTGCGAACCCTGGGTGTCGGCCGGGCGGATTGAAGCGTTGGTGGCGCAGACCAATGCCCTGCAACCAGATGCCACGCTGCTGCTTGGCGATTACGTTGCGGGTTACCGGATTGCGCGCTTTGGCCGTGCAGTGCCGCATAAAGACTGGGCGGCGGCACTGGCGGGACTTAAGGCGCCGCTTGGCGTCCACGCTGTACTAGGCAATCACGATTGGTGGGAAGACCGCGAAGTCCAGCGCCGCCGCAAAGGCCCCGTGGCTGCGGGCCTCGCGCTCGAAGCGGTGGGAATTCCGGTCTACGAGAATAAGGCCGTGCGCCTCGTCAAAGACGGCAAGCCGTTCTGGATTGCGGGCCTTGGTGATCAATGGGCGTTCTGGCCCGAGGACAATGACTACCAGCGCTTTGTCAGCCACGGTAAAAAAGACTACACCGGCGTCCATGATCTGGCCGGCACCTTGCGGCAAGTGACCGACGACGCGCCGGTCATACTGATGGCGCATGAGCCTGATATTTTCCCAATGGTGCCAGACCGCGTTGCACTCACGCTGTCCGGCCACACCCACGGTGGGCAGGTCCGGATATTCGGCTATGCGCCTATCGTGCCGTCGCGCTTTGATAACCGTTACGTCTACGGCCACATCGTGGAAGACAACCGCAACTTGATCGTGTCTGCGGGTCTTGGCCTGTCAGGCTATCCCATCCGCTTCGGCGTGCCGCCCGAGATCGTGGTGGTGGAGTTGGGTGGGGATGCTGCGGTATGACGAGGGATGCCTGGCCCGATCTTGCGGGGCGGATTGTCGATGATGAAAACGGCCGCCGCCATGTGCTGCCCGTTCGCGTCTATTTCGAAGACACCGACGCCGGTGGCATCGTCTATCACGCCTCGTATGTGCGTTATGCCGAACGCGGCCGTACAGATTTCCTACGCCTGCTTGGCACTGATGCGCGCCGCATGATCGATGGCACGGATACCAAAGTGCCTGCGGCCTTCCTGGTCCGGCGCATGATCATCGATTTTCTCCGCCCAGGCCGGATGGACGATGTGTTGGAGGTCGAAACCCGCGTCAAAGAGCTTGGCGGCGCTAGCGTTACCTTGATCCAGACCATCACCTGCAGCACGAAGCGTCTGTTTGAAGCCGAGGTCACGGTGGTGCTCGTCTCAATGGCGGGTAAGCCTTTGCGGCTCAGTGACCACGTGCGCAGTGCGTTTGCGGGCGGCAAGCCACGCGCATAACGCCGCCGGCCCAGGACGCGCCCTGCTCCGTTCGCGGAAGCCCTTCAATTCCCGTGGATAAATGCCCCTAAGCCCATGACGCCACAGACGCTGGGGCCCTTGTTTCGTCATATTGCACGGCAACAACGAGGATGAGTCGGGATGTGCTGCGGGGCATATTCCGGAGGGGGGCTAAACGAGCCCGGACGGGGTGCCGTCACATCAACGCCTTCAAACAATTTCCCGCGCGACAAGCGGTGGCCGCTCAGCCGCCGCCTTTTGGTGACAGACAGCCAGGTGCGGCGTGTCTGGTCACTTCAAGTTACCGGTCATTTGACGGATGGTGAAATGAATCCCGCTGATGTTGTCCAAGGTGCTATGGCTCCGGTTGCTGCGGGCGGCTTTTCCTTTATCGACCTGTTTCTGCAGGCTGCGCTCACCGTCAAACTGGTGATGATCGGGCTTGGCCTGGCGTCAATCTGGTCGTGGGCCATTATCGTCGAGAAACTTTTCGCGTTTAGGCGAGCCCGGGTCGAGAGCGATAAATTCGAGAGCATGTTCTGGTCGGGGCAATCGCTCGATGAGCTGTACGCGGGTCTGTCGCGCGGGCGGACCATTACAATGGCGGCGCTGTTTGTCGCCGCGATGCGGGAATGGAAGCGTTCGGTTGAGGGCAATATCCGCGCGCTGGGTGGCATTCAACTGCGTGTTGAAAAGGTGATGGATGTCACCATCAGCCGCGAGATGGAACGCCTTGACCGCCGCTTGCTGTTTTTGGCGACCGTTGGCTCGACTGCGCCGTTTGTGGGATTGTTTGGCACGGTGTGGGGCATCATGACCAGCTTCCAGGCCATCGCGGTTTCAAAAAATACCAACCTCGCGGTTGTGGCGCCCGGCATCGCGGAAGCGCTGTTTGCGACGGCGCTGGGGCTGATGGCGGCGATACCGGCGGTTATCTTTTACAATAAGTTTTCAGCCGACTCCGCCGCGATATCGCAGCGTTTGTATGCGTTTTCGGATGAATTCGCGGCCATCGTTTCGCGCCAGATCGATGTGAGGAACTAGTCACATGGGCGCGAGTCTCAAAGCGAGTGGTGGTGGTGGGCGAGGCCGGCGGCGGCGTGCGCGGCATGCGCCGATGAGCGAGATCAACGTCACGCCCATGGTCGATGTCATGCTGGTGCTGCTGATCATCTTTATGGTCGCCGCGCCGATGCTGCAGGGCGGGATTCCGGTTGATCTGCCACAGGCCAAGAGCCAGCAGCTGCCGCAACCCAAGGGCCCGCCGCTCGAAGTCGTCGTCAAAGCTAACGGTGATATCGCGATTGGTGAAACGATCATGAAACTCGATGAGTTGGGACCAAAACTCAAAGCCATCGCCAAGAACGGCACCGACGAGACGATTTTCATTCGTGCTGATACAGTTGCCGCTTATGGCGCCGTCGCCAAGGTGATGGGCCGGATCAAGGACGCAGGGTTCGCGAAAATCTCGTTCGTCACCGTGCCGGAGGAGGGGCGCTAAGCCGTGCCCTTCGGGCTGATCATATCCTGTGCGTGTCACGTCGCGTTGCTGGCCTGGGCGTTCTGGTCCATGCGGGCGGTGCATGAGCTTCCCGCACCCGAGACGCCGTCGATTTCCGCAGAACTCATCACGCCGTCGGAATTTCTGCGCCTGAAGCAAGGCGCGGAAGACGCTAAGAATCTCGAGACCAAGGCGAAGGACAAACCGGCTCCTGACGATAGCAAGAACGAAACGAAAAAGCCCGATAACGCGCCGCCACCTCCGCCGCCCCAGGAAGTGGCGAAAGTCGAACCACCCCCGCCACCTGAGCCACCTAAGGTCGCCGAGCCGCCGCCTCCGCCACCTGAGCCGGTGAAGCCGCCGGAACCCGATCCGATTGCCAAAAAGATGGAGGAGCCACCACCTCCGCCGCCGCCTGAGCTAACTCCTGGTCCAACGCCGGACGAGCAGAAGCTGCTTGAGCAAAAAATCGAGGAACAGCGCAAGGCGGACGAGGCGAAAATAGCGGCCGAGGACGCCAAGAAAAAGGCTGAGGAAGAAGCTAAGAAAAAAGCCGCTGAGGTTTTGAAGAAAAAGCTCGCGGACGAAGCCAAGAAAAAAAGGCTGGAGGAATTGGCCAAGAAAAGGGCTGAGGACGCCAAAAAATTCGACAGCAATAAGCTCGCCAATTTGATCAACAAAGCGCCTGACGACGCGGCTCCCAAGGCCTTGCTCGACAAAGATCCGAACAAGAAAGGTCAACAGGCGGCGGGCACGAGTGAGACCGCGAAGGCCGCAGGCAAGGAAGCGGGCGTTGCCAATGGCCACGACACCGTTCTGTCCGCGCGTGAGCAGGATTTGCTGACGGGCATGATCAAATCGCAGTTGGAACCTTGCTCAAAAATGCCGGGCGGCGGCGGCGGACTTGATACGCCGATGGTTGTGGTTGAATGGCACGTTCGCCAGGACGGTACAGTTGAGGGCGAGCCGGTGGTGCTGCAACCCCAGAATTCGCCACTATTCCAGATCGCGGCGGCGGCCTCGGTCAATGCCATTAAAAACTGCCCGCTTAAATTGCCGCCTGACAAATACGCGGCCTGGAGCAAGGTAACGTGGACATTTGATTGGCCAAAAATCCTCGGTCTCCGCTAAATGGCCACGGTGTTTTGTTTAGTCGAGTCGCCACAATCGGCCCTTATGGCGCAATGATGAAACAGCTTTTAATGGCGGGAAATAGGTACAGCATGGGACGGCTGAAAATCATTGCGCGTCGTTTGAAAGCTATTGGCTTGGCCGCAGTTCTGGTTTCGCAACTGGGGGGCGCGAGCTTCGCGCAGGGCCGTCCTGATGACAGCTATAAAGGTCCAGCACCGGGCGGTGGCCTTGCTGGTCAGGCGGGTGGTCAAAGGCCAGCGGCCGCACCGGCACCTGGAAGCCAAGCTGTTGCTGCGCCCTCAGCAGGCGGCGGGCTTCGGGGCACCCAAGACACCGGCGTCGTCGCCCCGATCCCGATCGCGATCCCGCTATTCCTTGGCGATGATCCAAAGCTTGCAGGCGATATTGCGAATGTTGCGCAGGCTGATCTTGAACGCTCGGGGCTTTTCCAGCCCTTGGACCGCGCCTCGTTTCTAGAACAAATCCGCGACGTCAACGCCGCACCGCGTTTTCCTGATTGGCGGACGGTGCGCGCCGACGCCCTGGTTGTTGGCCGCATCAGCAAAGGTGCCGATGGAAAAGTGGGTGCTGAATTCCGGCTCTGGGATGTGACTTCAGGCAAGCCACTCGCTGGCCAGCGTCTCTCGACTACGGCACAGAATTGGCGCCGTCTTGGCCACCTGATCGCCGATCAGGTTTATGAGAAATTGACCGGAGAAAAGGGCTATTTCGACACCCGCGTCGTCTACATCGATGAGACCGGCTCAAAGGAAAAGCGCGTCAAGCGTCTCGCCATTATGGATCAGGATGGCGCCAACGTGCGGCTACTCAGCCAAGGCCAAGATCTGGTGCTGACGCCGCGCTTCTCACCAACCAATCAAGAAATCGCCTACATGTCTTATACGCGTGATCAGCCGCGCGTTTTCATCATGAACCTCGAGACCGGGCAGCGCGAACTCGTCGGTGATTTTCCGGGCATGACCTTTGCGCCGCGCTTTTCACCCGATGGCCAGAAAGTGGTCATGAGTCTTGGCACGCCCGATGGCCAGAGCAGTATCTATGAGATGGATCTGCGGACCCGCCAGCCGCGCCGGATCACGCAATCGAACGGCATCGATACCGGCCCGAGTTATTCGCCCGATGGCCGCCAGATTGTCTTTGAAAGTGATCGTGAAGGGACTCAGCAACTCTATGTCATGAATTCAGACGGCTCAGGTGTTCGCCGGTTATCAGGGTCCGAGGGGCGCTATTCAACCCCGGTCTGGTCGCCGCGCGGCGATTACATTGCCTTTACCAAGCAACTCAGCGGCCGGTTTCTCATCGGGGTCATGAAGCCGGATGGCACGGGTGAGCGAGTTCTGACCGAGGGCTACCACAACGAGGGTCCAACCTGGGCCCCTAATGGCCGGGTGCTCATGTTCTTCCGGGAATCACAGGGCGCGGGTGGGGGGCCGCGAATCCATTCGGTCGACTTGACCGGCTACAACGAGCGCCAAGTGGCGACCCCGGGTTTTGGGTCCGATCCGGCATGGTCGCCACTGCTCAACTGAGTCATATGCTTTTTTGTCCAACTGAATCGTGATCAGCCGAATCAGAACGTTAGTGTTTTTTTAATGAGTTTCAGCAGCTTGACGAACCGCTATCCACTGTCCGTGTAACTGCATCCGAGGGTGGTCACATGCGTTGCATTTTCGCACCTGTCGGGCCGGAAAACTGTCCAAAACGCACCTCCGTTCTTGATCGAAGCGCGCGTCCTAGGTACCCCAGAGTACGGCCTACGCCGGAATCGTATCGGGAGACATGACTATGCAGGGTGTTAAGGGGCTGATCGTTATTTCAGCGGTGATCGCGGCTGTTGCGCTTGGCGCATGCCGTCGCGAAGTTGAACATACGCCAATGAAGCTTGGCGGTCCGGCTCCTACGGGTCAGGTCGCACGATAATCGATAATCTGAGACGGAAACTGAGGCTTAGGCCACGGACAACATAAGGAGACTACACATGAAGGGCGCAATCATTATCGCCACGCTCGTTGCGGCAGTTGCTCTCGGCGCTTGCCGCCGTGAAGTTGAACACACCCCAATGAAGCTCGGCGCTCCGGCACCAGCTGGCGAAGTCGCACGCTAAGCGATTTTGTAGATCTGGCCTTCGGGCCGGGGGAATCAACAAGACCGAGTTGCTGGCGGTATGCATCGCCATCATCTCGGTCTTGATTTGTTTTTGAGGCAGTCATTTTGGTGTCAGGCTTTTTTGCGGCAGGCGGTATGCCGCTGCATCTTAGGTGGCCTAGATCGGTCGAAGATCTGTCAGGGTCCCAAGCAACAATCTAAGCAGAAATACTAGCCAACTGAACACAATGGCCGAATCACCGGTTTCGTGGTGTGATGGCGCTACAGCTTATCTCGGGGCGCGTTGAATCGGCCACATTTTCGGCGGAAGGGCCGGTTAAAACGTCTCCAACTGAAAGAATTCCGGCCCTGTTGGTTTAGACAACCGCGCTTCTGGCCGAACTCGAGAAGGATCTGAGGGATGCCGGTCTTAACGTTGCGAACGTCATGGATGCACTTAGCTGCAATCGCGGCGATGACATTGTCGCTCGCTGCCTGCGCCAACAAAGAGGCATCGCCCGAAAGCCTGCTGAACAGCAACAACAATGGCAAATTTGGCGCCGCATCGCCTGGCACACAGCGCGATTTCACTCAGAACGTCGGCGACCTCGTTTACTTCTCGTCCGATAGCGTCGACCTTACGCCAGAAGCAACACAAACACTCGCCAAGCAGGCGCAGTGGCTGCAACAGTATCCGCAATATACGATCACGATTGAAGGTCATGCCGATGAGCGTGGCACCCGCGAATATAACATCGCACTCGGTGCTAAGCGCGCGACTTCGGTGCGCAATTACCTAGCCTCCAACGGCGTCACCGCGCAGCGCATCCGCACCATTTCGTATGGCAAGGAACGCCCTGTCGCGGTTTGCAACGACATCTCGTGCTGGTCGCAGAACCGGCGCGCTCAGACCGTGCTGAACACGGGTGGACAGGTGAGCCAGCGCTAACTGCTGGCCTTCTCTGGCTGTCAATGAAATGAGCCAAGACTTGGCGGCGGGATTGATGTCCCGCCGTTTTACATTTTGTTTGCCAGCACGGCGGTGTAAGCGCGCGGGATCAGGCATAGTTTGGCCCAAATGCTGCACCACAATTCGCTCGTCCTCAGGTCAAGCGGGATTGGCCAGTGGTGGGTCAGATGTTGCGCAATGATTTTAAACAACGCGTGTTGAGTTGGACCGTTGGCGGGGTTGCCGGCTTATGTCTGGTGATGGCGCCGGTGATCGCTGGCCAAGTGCCGCCGGCAGATCCCGCAAACC
>JAYTQI010000322.1:0-1658 GCA_043746825.1 Hyphomicrobium sp.
AAGCAGGCACTGGATCTCAATCGAACGTTCAGGCGACAGCATGTGCCGCGAGCCATCGAGATGCGATTGGAACGCCGCGCCCTCTTCCGTGATCTTGCGGATTTTGGACAAACTCATGACCTGGAAGCCGCCGCTATCGGTCAGGATCGGTCCATCCCAGTTCATGAATTTATGCAGGCCGCCAAGCTTGGCGATGCGCTCAGCTCCGGGCCGCAGCATCAGGTGATAGGTGTTGCCAAGCAGAATATCAGCGCCAGTCGCTTTGACCTGATCGAGGTATAGCGCCTTCACCGTCGCGACCGTGCCGACCGGCATGAAGGCTGGCGTGCGGATCAGCCCGTGCGGCGTCACCACCTCGCCAAGACGGGCGAGCTGATCCTGTTTGATGAGGCGGTAGCTGAATGTGTTGGGCTGGTTTTGCATGATGCCTATCTGGCAGAAGCTGCTGGGGCAGGAAACAGCAAGCTCGCATCGCCGTAGGAATAGAAGCGGTAACCGTTGCCGATGGCGTGGGCATAGGCGGCCTTCATGATGTCGAGGCCCGAGAACGCTGCCACAAGCATGAACAGTGTCGAGCGCGGCAGGTGGAAATTGGTCATCAGGACATCGACGGCTTTGAAGCGATAGCCGGGGGTGATGAAAATCGCCGTCTCGCCGCGCCAGGGTTGTATCTCGCCCGTGTCCAAGGCCGCACTTTCGAGCAAACGCAATGACGTCGTGCCAACCGCCACGATGCGCCCGCCCTTAGCACGCACGGCGTTTAAAGCCGCCGCCGTTTCCGCAGACACCTCACCCCATTCGGCGTGCATTTTGTGCTCAGAGGTGTCGTCGGCTTTGACCGGGATAAACGTGCCACCGCCAACATGCAGGGTGACGAAGTGCTGCGAGACCCCGCGCGCGTCGAAGGCCGCCAACAACTCCGGTGTAAAATGCAGACCCGCCGTTGGCGCTGCGACTGCACCATCTGCTGCCGCATAAATTGTCTGATAGGCGGCGCGGTCGGCGTCATCAGGCGCACGCTTCAAAGCAATATACGGCGGCAACGGCATCTCACCCGTCAACGCGATGGCCTGATCAAGATCGGGACCTGAGAGATCGAACGCCAGCGTCACCACGCCGGCCTCGCCCTTGGACACAACCGTCGCATCAAGCGCCCCCATCTGGCACATCGAATTGCCATGCCCGAGCTGCACCCGGTCTTCCGGCTCCAAGCGTTTCGCGGGTCTGGCCAAAACGCGCCAGGTATTGTCGTTGAGACGGCTCAAAAGATTGAGCGCAATCTTGGCGGTGCTGCCGTTACGGATGCGAATACCGCGCAAAGCCGCTGCGATCACCCGCGTATCATTGAACACCAGCACGTCGCCTGGATTGAGAAGCGCGGGCAAATCGCGGACAATTTTGCCCTCAAGGGGCCTGTCCGGGCGGACAATGAGCATCCGCGCGCTATCGCGTGGCGCCACGGGCCGCAGTGCAATGGCGCTATCATCCAGCTCAAAATCGAAGAGGTCGGTGCGCACGTTGGGGGTCCAAAGGGAGGGCACGAGGCCAGAGATTGGGCCTAACACCCTCAATCCCAGCCCGCAACCGGCTGCCCTCGGCAAAAGACCCAAAATAGCCCTTGCGATTGCGGCCAAAGGATCGCAGCCTTGTCCGAGCGC
>JAYTQI010000323.1:0-1656 GCA_043746825.1 Hyphomicrobium sp.
AACGGTTGAGTCTTGAACGCCAATGACCCTTCGGCCTTTCTTGTTACCACTCATGCTGGCGCTTCTCGCAAGCCTGGCTGGTCTGACACTCTCAGCGATGTATTCCGACCGCTGGCATGCGGCGCTCTCCGCGACGCTGTTTGCCGTCGCAGCAATAGCTGCGGGGTTCCGGGTCAATGCGCCGTTGTGGCGCGCTACTGCCAATTGTGATACCCAGGCCACCACGCCAGCCATTGCCTTGATGCGCACGACGCGCATTGCCGCCATCGTATATGCCTGGGGTGGGGCCGCAATGTTCATGCTCTACAACTGGTCTGGCCTGCATTGGCGCCACGGTTGGCAGTATGGACTGGCCATGACGGTGATGGCGGCAGCCCACATCGCGTATGTTCGCATGCTCAGCCAGAAGACACCCTGGCTGGCGAACAACTCTGCCATCGGAATGGCTGTGGGCTTTGCCGCCTTTCATGGATTGGCAGCAAGTGCCGGGCTCGCATATATTGTCGCAACAGGCAAACTCTATACGAAACACGATGATTGGGCCGCCAATGAAGTGTTTTTAGCTGGCTCACTGACGCTGATATTCCTCAGCGCATTTGCTATCCGGAGCCACCGCGAGATTGAGAACCGGCAAGCTTAAGCGGTGTCTTGAGCTGGCAGCTTCGTCATTTCTGACAGGCCGGGCAAAAGAATGTAGCGCGTCCAGTGTTGACGATACGTTTGATCGTGCCATCACATCCTGATCTGACACAGGGCTGGCCCGTCCGGTCATAGACCCTGAACTGCTCCTGAAATTGCCCTTCTGTACCATCCGCGTGGCGGTAATCTTTCAAAGTCGAACCACCGGCTTTTATCGCGTCCGTCAAGACATCGCGCACGGACAGTACGAGAGCTTCCGCGCCAGCGGTCGGCTGGCCATTTTTATCACTGAGAACTTTGGCCCCGCGATTGGGTGAGAGCCCCGCGCGAAACAAAGCTTCTGAGACGTAAATATTGCCAAGGCCCGCAACAACGCGCTGGTCCATCAAGAAACTCTTGAGATTGACTTTGCGGGACACCGCACTGCGCGCGAGATAGGCGGCTGAGAAATCGTCCTCCAGCGGCTCAGGCCCAAGTGACGCAAACATCGGATGACGGCTTAATGTTTTTGAAGGCTCCAGCAGCATGAACCCAAACCGGCGTGGATCGTTGTAGATGACACGCCCGCCGCCAGAGAGATGAAACACAACGTGGTCGTGCTTAGGATCGGCGGCGGTTTCATAGATATATGAGCCAAGACCCTCAGCGCCTGTTCCCGGATCCATCGAAAACCGCCCTGTCATGCCGAGATGCATGATCAGTGCATCGCCACCTGAAATTTCCGCGATTAAATACTTGGCGCGCCGCGACAGTTTTTTGACCGTGCGGCCCATCAAGCGCTCGGAAAAGCGCTCAGGCAAAGGAAAACGCAAATCCGGGCGGCGGCTTTCTACCAGCGTCAGACGCCGTCCAACGATGACAGGCGCTAGTCCCCGGCAGACGGTTTCAACCTCGGGTAACTCGGGCATGGGCCTCTGATAAATCAAAATTAAAGAACACACCCTGCCAGCATAGCGTGCTGACCGCTGAACGGCTATCTTTGTGCCATGGAACAACCGGCTTCAAAGACGTCTCCCC